>CAXBIJ010000092.1:0-11582 GCA_963975675.1 uncultured Maribacter sp.
CAAAACGCTTACTGCCTTCAAAAAGATTCCATTTTAATTCTGCTCCGAATAAATATCCTTGGGCTTGACCTTGAAAAATTTCATCGTCATGTAATTCATAAGTACCAAAAGCATTTAATCGAGGTAAGAAAGCCATTTGGTCTGCCTTATGCATTTGTCTATATGCTTCGGTAGCGGAGTTCATTGCCAATATATCTTTTCGATTTTCGGATAGGCTTTCAGATGTATTCGATTTATAGCTTACTATTGACAATGAATCGGAAGGTTTTAGAATTTCATTTTCATCAGAATTCATCAAAAGCGATAAATAGTTACTAGCGTTTAAAATATTGCTCTTAGCGTATTGTAATTGGTTATCGATTTCTGTAACTCTTACTTCTACAGATAGCACATCAGATTTTTGTAAGTAACCTTGCTTGTAACTATTGTTGGCAATACGCTTATTTTCTAATGCTGTTTCTTGGGCCTGCTGTAATACTGTTACCGATTTATAGGCGAGTTGTAGTTGCATATAGGCTTTTTCAACTTCTAGGGCTAGATAATCCTCAGTACGACCAGACTGTAATTCGGTAGCCGTCAACTTCGCTTTTGCTGCTTTTCGTTGAAAAATTCCATCAAAATTTAAGAGTGGTTGTTGTACTTCTATTCGAGTCGCATAATCTTCAATTTGTCTAGGGTCGTTCAATAAATCAGGATTAAAGTCTGCAGCCGTCAGAATTTCCTGATTCAGTTTTGAGCCGAAAGCCATTAAAGGGTTAGTAGTAGCTATTGCTGTATGTGAAATACTAATATTGGGTAACAAAATAGCATTGGTCTGGTTGAAATCACCCTTTGCGGACAACACATCTTGCTGTGCCATTTTTAGTGTGTTATTACGCTCCTTAACTTTGGCTAATACTTCATCTTTTGTAACAGACTTAGTTTCTTGTGCTAGTCCCGAATAAAAGACGAATAACATTATCAATCCTAATTTATACTTCATCGTATTCATTTATTTAGTGCAAAATTAAGGTGGTAAAAAAGCCTGCACAGTAACTAATGTTACCTAAGGAAATTTCTTTTTTATGAATGCCTCGTGTGCCTGCTCCGAGGTTGTTTATTTTTTTTGAGGTTTTATAAATAAATTGAAGAGTAAACCACCCATTATACTGCCATATAATGTGCTGTTCAAAGGTTTAGAAGTACCACTGAAACAAACTTCTAAATATTTATATTATTATCAAACAAAGTTCCAATCAATGGTTTTGGCAGAAACATAGCAGCCATTGCTTGGTTTAAGTTTTAAAACAAAAAAAAATGGGGGCTAAAAAGCCCCCATTTTATATTTCGTATTTAATTGTATTCGCTTCGGATTTAATAATTGCCTATTAAAAAATATAGTAAGAGAAAAACCTTATAATGAGCTACTTCAACTAAATGAATACCTCAAAAAAATCCTAGATTTCAATTACTTTTAAGGCATTAAAATATATCCATCTAATTGATAGTTGGCAAGCACCATCATAGCAGACAAACCTAATTCTGTATTCGGGTTTAAATCTTCGGCACCAATACCCCTTGAAGCTGTAGCTTGAGCACAAACTAAAAGCTTAACACCATAGTCTTTTAAGAGTTGAATAACTTCTTTATTTGGATTGGTTTTTTCAAATTTAGCCTCATACTTGGCATCGTTTAAGGCAGTGAAAGTTGCCCCACCATGTATAGCGGCAACAATATGTATGTTGTTTGAAGAAACACCACCAGCACCTAGCATATTTATCATTCGAGCAATTTTAAAATATCCAATGTTGATACCTTCTAATTCACGATCATCTTTTAAATCAAAGACAATGTTATATTCTTTAGTAGGGTCTGGTTGGGTTGAAACCTCCTTGAAATCTTTTATTTTTCCGTAGCCATCAATTATTGGGGTAGTCCATTCTTGGGCTGAAGTTAGATGCGTTGTCATGAGTACAATTACAATTAATAGTGATTTTTTCATGTGTTCGTAATTTTAAAAATTATAGTGTATTTGTTGTAAAATAATTGAAGCTAGGAACTAATGTCCGTTATTTTTGAAAAGAATAAAAGTAACTTCAAGTATTTAATTTATTTGTAACCATTGTTACTTTAATTGTAAATGTAATATTCTAGCTTCATTACCTAATTTAGCGAAGTAGAATTTTTAAACCAGCGCATATATATACCCATGGATGAACTACGATTATTAGCAAAACAATTTTTTAAGCTATTTGCTGTAGTAATTGTTTTGGTTGGTATTGGCTTTATATTACTATTAATTTATGAGTCAAAACCTGAACAGTACATTCCTATAATTTCTAAAGAACCACTAGCAGAAAGTACACCATGGAAACCTAAGGATGCAGTGTCAGAATTGTCTAGCATGCCAGTTAAGATTAAAAAAGGGTATTTTCTGATTGCAGAGACTTCTAAGTTTATGGGGCCGAATGCCGAGAATCCTGAAGACCGTTATAGTGGAAATAATTTAGCTTGTGCTAATTGTCACTTGCAGAAAGGGGCTCAAGCAGGTTCTGGTTCTTGGGTGGGTATTATAGAGCGTTTTCCTCAGTTTGGTGGTCGGGGAAACAAAATAGGCACTATTGAAGACCGAATTAATGGTTGTATGGAGCGGAGCATGAATGGCAAGATGCTACCTGTAGAATCTGATAAAATGGAGGCAATTGTCGCCTATATGAAATGGTTAGGAGAAGGTTTACCAGAAAATAGAAAAGCAGAATTTAAAGGTTACCCCCAGATTCAGATTCCGAATGTTGCGGTAGATTTAGAAAAAGGGAATCAGGTGTATAAAAAGGAATGTGTTATCTGTCATGGTAAAAACGGGGTGGGAATACTAAGTGCTGATGGAAAAAGCTATACGTATCCACCATTATGGGGTCCTGATAGTTTCAACGATGGAGCAGGAATGAATAGGGTAATTACGTCTGCAGAGTTTATTAAAAGTAATATGCCTTATTTACAAGCCACGTGGGACAATCCAAAATTAACCGATGAAGAAGCGTATCATGTGGCGGGCTATATTAATAGTTTTTCACGACCGCATAAGGCAAATACAGAGAATGATTATCCCGATAAAAAACTGAAACCAGTATCTACGCCATACGGTCCGTGGGTTGATGAATTTTCACCCGAGCAACATAAATACGGACCTTTTCCACCGATAATGGACTATTATACAAAGGAATACGGTATTACCAAAAAGAAGTAAGTTCTATGCGAATACTATTAATACTACTTATTTGTTGCCCCATTTTTTCTATGGCTCAAGATTCTATTGATTTGAAGAAAAAAGGAAATCTTTCAGGTCAATGGCGCACGTATTATATGATGACTGCGAACAAAGGTGATTTAAAAAATTTTAATGCATTGGCAACCGGTGGTAAATTAAAATATCAGTATTCCATTTTAGACAATTTAGAATTAGGAGTAGCTCTATATAATACTAACAACTTAGGAATACAAGATTTAACTATTCCTGATAATACTACAGGTAGACTGAGTAGGTATGAAGAAGGATTGTTCGATAGATTAGATTTAAAAAATGACGCTGTTTTCTTACTGGGAGAACTATTCGCAAAATATAAATTAAAGAAACACTCCTTTACGTTGGGTCGCATGAAGGTGAATACACCACTTTTAAACCCCGAAGATGGTAGAATGATACCGACTTTAGTTCAAGGGTTTTGGTATAACTACAAAGCGAAAAAAACTGTTTTTCAATTCGGATTATTGAATGAAATAGCACCACGATCAACGGGTAAATTTTACGGTATCGGTGAAAGTATAGGCACATACCCAGTGGGTAGAAATAAAAATGGTAATGCTTCCCAGTATACCAAAAACACTGAATCGGACTATATTATTTTAGCGAATGCCGAATTTGAAGTAATTGAAAATTTGAATATTAAGATATGGAATCAGTTTGTAGATAATGTTTATAATTCATTGTATCTAAAGCCTTCCTTTAAACTATCAAAATCTGTGCAAATAGAAGGTGAGTGGCTGCACCAAAATAAGGTTGGTGACGGTGGAAGTAGTATAGATTCGTTAAGCTACTTTAATCAAAATACTGCTGATATCTTAGGATTAAAAATCGGGTATGCATCTCAAAAATCAACCATTTCTCTAGCCTATAATAGAATACTACCTCAAGGTCAATTTTTATCTCCACGAGAGTGGGGCCGAGAAGACTTATTTAGCTTTCAAAAACGAGAACGAAGCGAAGGCTCAGCCGACAATCATGCTTTAGTTCTGAACTATAAAAAGGACTTCGAAGTACTTAAAGAAAATCTAAATCTAACTTCAATAGTAAGTATTGGTAAGCATTGGAAACCACCTGTAACAGATGCTAGTAGTAATAAATATGCGATGCCAAATTATACGCATATCAACCTAGATGTATTCTTCAACATTAAAAAAATAAAACACCTAAGGCCAGAACTATTACTTACTTCGAAAATTGGAAATGGGGACATTCCTGACAATCCAAATTTCTATTTCAATAAGGTCGATTTATTTCATATAGATGTAATATTAAATTACAATTTCTAATTTTCATGATGGTTTACTCTGTAATGTTGGCTATCCTATAAAAGATTAAAAAGTAGGCTAAAAGCACTACTTTTTAATCTTGCAAGTATTCATTCCGAATAAGGTATAAAGCGGGCAAAAGCTAACAAATGTTGTCAGAATTAAAACACCTGCTACAGCAGCCATTACATAACCTAATGTTCCGGTAACGGTATCAGTATAAAACGTAGTTAACAGCGCTACGGCTATGAAAATTCTAATAAATCGGTCTGTACTTCCCATGTTTTTTTTCATGATTCTAGTTTTTAATTTATACGCTAAAGCGCAAACCGTAATTATGTGTAATTAAAACAGACAAATAGATTGGCGCAATAGTTTTTATTTAAATTTATACTGCAAATTAATACTAACCAATTATATAATTTATGACATTGGTCATGTTGTATTCATGAGATTATAGTTGTGTTATATGTAACAAGAGTTACAAATTTGCCGTTTTTTTAAAAGTATATTTACCAAAATCGTAATTCGAATGGAAGCATATTTAGATGCATTTTTATATGCGATATCAGGAACGTTTAATTGGACTTTAAAATCCATCATGTTTAATGTGCCTTGGTATCTCAATTATTTTTGGGGTTTAATTTTCATTTCCTTGTTAGTTTGGTTTTTAGAAATCGTTTTTCCATGGAGAAGCGAGCAGGGCATTTTTAGAAAAGACTTTTGGTTGGATGGTTTTTATATGTTCTTCAACTTCTTTTTGTTTTCGATAGCTATAAGTGGAATTTATAAAATGTTAAATGTATTTTTCACGGATTTGGGTATAACGGCAAACAGTTTGGCGCTGATAAATATAGCACAATGGCCAATGTGGTCTCAGTTGCTATTATTCTTTGTTATACTGGATTTTGTACAGTGGTTTACCCATATTTTATTACATAAGTATGCTTTTCTTTGGAATTTTCACAAAGTACACCACAGTGTTAAGGAAATGGGATTTGCAGCACATCTGCGCTACCACTGGATGGAAAATATTTTTTATAAACCTTTGAAAACATTCGGAGTAATGATTTTAGGTGGTTTTGAGCCTGAACAAGCTTATATCGTTCATTTTGCTGCAATTGCTATTGGGCATTTTAACCATTCGAATATTAAGATTACATGGGGGCCTTTAAAGTACGTGTTTAATAATCCCGTTATGCATTTATACCACCATGCTTATAAATTACCTGAAGGAACTTACGGAGTGAATTTTGGTATAAGTTTAAGTATATGGGATTATATTTTTAAGACTAACTACATACCTGAAGATAGTGGAGATGTTAAGTTAGGTTACCCAGGGGATGAAAATTTGCCAAAAGACTTTTTTGGGCAGTTGTTACACGGGTTTAAACGAAAAATGAAGTGATAGTAATCACTTCATTTTTTTAATATTCAATAGATATTAATTAGATAAATTTCCAGAAGCACAGCTTACAAAAGATTTGGCTTTAGATAATACTGAGTTATCTTGGTCAAAACTGGGGTATCCAATTGACTTTAATTTATCTTTTGCTGCTGTTATTCCTTGCTGATTTAAAGCGTCGAATTGAACAGATGAAGATTCTACCGATACATTTACATTTGTTACCTCAGGTATTTCTTCTAGTTTAGAGATAATTGTTTTGGCACAACCACCGCACTTTAGATTTTGAATTGGAACTACTGATGTCATTCTTTTAAGGGTATAAATTTATTGTTAGTTTATGATGTTTAATTCCAAGAGCTATAACCTCCTTTTAAATCATACACCTCAAGAAAGCCCATGTTTAATAATTTACGTGCAGCTTTTTGGCTTCTAGCTCCTGATCTGCAATACACATATATGGCCTTATTTCTATCTAACTTTTCAAAATAATTTTTAAAATTATTAGGATTGAAAAAATCGATATTTATAGCATTTTTAATATGGCCGCTATTAAATTCAGAAGCAGTTCTAACGTCAATAGGTTTTACTTTGTTTGTACTAATGGCCGTTGCATATTCATTTTTATTTAAAAAGTTCCAAATTGCTAAAGTTTCTTTTTTCTTGCCAAAAATGGCGTCTAAAAATGACATAATTGTTTTATTTAAAATTAATACTAAAAGGAAACAGCCTTTTTCAAGACCGTTTCCTGACCAAACCAACCAATAAAAAATGTTTTTAAAACTATTCTTAGCTAGATATTTTTCTGCCTTTTCTAAGGTGATATTGACAAATCTTGCATTTATTAGAGTGTTGTTGGGCAAACATATTCAGTTACAGGAATACCTGATTCCTTTATTGCCTTAAATCCTTCCTTAACATCAATTAGGTTATGGATACCTCTACTTTTTAAAATTGAAGAAGCTATCATACTTCTATAACCACCGGCACAGTGCACATAAAATATCTTATGATCAGGAAATTCTGCTAAATGGTCATTTAGAAAATCTAATGGGGTATTTACAGCTTCTATAATATGCTCAGATAAATATTCAGATTCCTTACGTACATCGAATACGGGCGCTTTTTCAGTTTCAATTACTTTTTTAAGTGTATTCGCATTAACTTGGCTAACAGTATCATATTCCATCGCAGCTTTTTTCCATGTATCAAAACCTCCATCTAAATATCCTAAGGTACCATCGAAACCGACTCTTGATAGTCGGGTTACGGCTTCCTCTTCTAATCCTACTGGTGCAACTAACAAAATAGGTTGTTTCACATCAGCAATTAAAGCGCCTACCCATGGTGCAAAGCTACCATCGAGGCCAATAAAAATAGAACGCGGTATGTGACCTGCTGCAAAATCATCTTGATTGCGCACATCTAATACAATGGCTCCCGTTTCATTTGCTGCAGCTTCAAAAGCCTTTGGGGAAAGTGCTCTTGTACCACGTTCCAATACTACTTTAATATCTTCATAGCCTTCTTTGTTCATTTTTACATTCAATGGAAAATACTGAGGTGGTGGAAGTAGACCGTCAATTACCTCATCTATAAATTCCTCTTTTGTCATGTCTTTACGTAATGCATAATTCATTTTCTTTTGGTTGCCCAAAGTATCAACCGTTTCTTTCATCATATTTTTACCACAGGCAGAACCAGCACCGTGTGCCGGATAAACAATAACATCATCTGCCAAAGGCATTATCTTTTCGCGTAAACTATCGTATAAAAATCCTGCAAGGTCACGCTCTGTTAGAACACCTAATTTTTGAGCTAAATCGGGTCTACCCACATCTCCAAGAAATAAGGTGTCTCCACTGAAAATAGCATAGTCTTTACCATTAGAGTCCTTTAATAAATAAGTAGTACTCTCCATTGTATGACCAGGAGTATGCAATGCAATTATGGTTACATCGCCCAACTTAAATTCTTGATTATCCTTGGCTATAATAGCTTCGAAAGAAGGGTTTGCGTTGGGGCCATATATTATATTTGCTCCTGTTTCTTTGGCTAGGGTTACATGACCACTAACAAAATCGGCATGGAAATGGGTTTCAAAAATATATTTGATTTTTGAATTGTTAGTTTTCGCCTTATCTATGTATGGCTGCACCTCACGTAGTGGGTCGAAAATAGCTACTTCTCCATTGCTTTCGACATAATATGCACCTTGAGCTAGGCATCCTGTATATATTTGTTCAACTTTCATGTTGTAATAATTATTGATTTACACGGTAAAATTACTTCTTGTTTTAAGGTTCTACAGTGACATTAGTCACATAAGAACAGATCTATTAAAAAAATTCCATGTAGAAAATAAAGATTGCCATGACTAGTATAAAATAACCAAATCCCTTTTTTAGTTTTTTACCATCAATAAAATTACTGAGGTAACTTCCTATAAAAATACCAATGAACGAGAGGCCTGTGAATAAGGCTAAAAAATTCCAGTCGATTACCATTGTCAAAGCATCTCCCAGAAAAAATCCCATCAAAGATTTAAAAGCTATAATAATTAATGAGGTGCCTACAGCAACCTTCATTTCAACATTAGCTAATATGACCAAAGTAGGGATGATTAAGAATCCTCCGCCAGCGCCAATCATACCCGTTATTCCACCAACAATCAATCCTTCAAATAGAATAAGTGGATAATTATAAACAACATTACCTGTATTAATAACATTCATCTCTTTTTTAAGCATAGTATACGCTGCAGGAATCATTAGTACGGCGAACAGACCAAACATGGCCATTCTACGGGTAAATTGAAAATCTTCTATTTGAAACAATACGTCTGGCATTGCAGGTACTATATAATGTCTTACCACGGTAACACCTACTATTGCGGGTATACCAAATACAAGTGCAGTACGCCAATCGACATACCCTTTTAGATGCTGTTTCCAACCACCTACTAAGGCACTTGTACCAACGACAAATAAAGAATATGCAGTTGCAGCTTTTTCATTGATTGAAAAAAGATATGCTAGCACGGGTACGGCCAATATAGAGCCACCACCGCCAATGAGTCCTAATGAAATGCCTATAATTAGGGCGCTTATATATCCAAAAACATGCAACATTTCCATAAGATTATTTTATACCTCAAAAGTAATGTGGTACGGAAACGTGTGCAGTAACAATGGTTACAGAAGTACTATAAATCTAAAATTTTAATGTAATTACGATGAAGTTTTATTTTGCCCATCTGTTCTAGTTTTTTCAATAATCTTGAGATTACCACTCTAGAGCTATGTAAATCATAAGCAATTTCTTGGTGCGTGTTATTAATGATATCATCTTGATTTACTCTGGCTTTCTCTTTGAGATATCCAATTAAACGTTCATCCATTTTTTGAAAGGCAATACTGTCTAACGTACTTAATAATTCATTTAACCTTTCATGATAACTATTAAATACAAAATTTCGCCACGATTTATATTTTGTAGTCCATTCTTCCATCTTTTTAATAGGCACCATAATAAGCTTGGCATCTGTTTCTGCAATGGCCCTTATTTCACTTTTAGTATCACCCATGCAACACGCCATGGTCATTGAACAGGTATCTCCTTTCTCTAAATAATACAGAAGAAGTTCGTCGCCATCTTCATCTTCTCTTAGAATTTTAATGACACCAGATATTAATAATGGCATTCCTCTTAAGTAATCGCCTATTTCTATTAATTTATAACCTTCTGAAACCTCTTTAAAGGTGCCAACTTGAACAATTTCATTAATTAGGTCTTCTTCAAAAATTTTTCCGTATTGTTCTTTTAGGTCTTGAATCATTCTTTTTACAATTAACTTCTTGTTTTATTTTTATGTCAAATTTAAAAAACATATTGGTCCCAATCAATTTAGAAAGGGTGTGGCTATTACAAATCCATTACCTACACTATAAGAAACATGCTATAAGCCTATTTAAAACTAGGTTCCATTCCTTATTAAAAATCGCACTCTGGCTTTGTTGAAATTACTTCATTTATAAGGATTTGCTTTTTGGAATTTTCCTTTATGACATCTTGGTCATTTCAAAGAAAAGATTACTGTACATTTTGGAACCTTTTGGCATCATGACATAAAAATTTGGAAACAAATTTATTATACCACCTCATTTTATAGGTAACATTAGGTACATAACAGCATCAGCATATTTCTAAATTATAAAGGAAATTTAAAACTAATCATATAACCATGAACTGACATTAGTCATATTATTTACTGTTTTTGACATGTAAGTTTGTGATTAAATCAGAAGTTTATGTGTTCGCTTGTTCAAAAATATAATGTAGCTGGTCCTCGGTATACTAGTTATCCAACAGTGCCTTTTTGGGATATTACTACGTTCTCAGGTAAAAAGTGGGAAGAATCAGTTAAGAAAAGTTTTCATGTAAGCAATTCAACTACAGGAATAAGTCTATATATACATCTGCCTTTTTGCGAGAGTATGTGTACGTTCTGCGGATGTCATAAACGAATTACGAAACGACATGATTTAGAATTACCTTATATAAAATCTGTTTTAAAAGAGTGGAGGTTATATAGTGCCCTTTTTGACGAAAAACCGATTATCAAAGAATTGCATTTAGGTGGCGGAACACCAACGTTTTTTACTCCAGAGAATTTAAAATTTTTAATTGACGGTATTTTAAGAATTGCGAACAAAGCAAAAGATGCAGAATTTAGTTTTGAAGGTCACCCTAATAATACAACCAAAGAGCATCTACAAGCTTTGTACGATGTGGGTTTTAGAAGGGTAAGCTATGGTGTACAAGATTATAATGAAACGATACAGAAGGCAATTAATAGAATTCAGCCATTTGAAAACGTAAAGAATGTTACAGAATGGGCGCGAGAAATAGGGTATGATTCAGTGAGCCACGATATTATATTTGGGCTACCACATCAGAAATTAGAACATGTAAAAAATACTATTGAAAAAACCAAAGAGCTAAAGCCAGACCGTATAGCTTTTTATAGTTATGCACACGTGCCGTGGCTTGCAGGTAACGGACAACGAGGTTATAATGATGCCGATTTACCGGCAGGCGATGAGAAGAGAACGCAATATGAGGTAGGTAAAGAATTATTAGAGAACTACGGTTATAAAGAAATAGGTATGGACCACTTTGCATTAAAGACAGATAGTCTTTACAGAGCTATGGAAAGTGGAACTTTACATAGAAATTTTATGGGTTACACTAGCTCTAATACACATTTAATGATTGGCTTAGGGGCATCTAGTATAAGTGATAGTTGGTATGGCTTTGCACAGAATGTAAAGAATGTTGAAGAATATCAAAATTTGGTTGAAAATAATATTATACCTCTTTATAGAGGACATATTTTAACAGAGGAAGATCAAATAATCAGAAGACATATCTTAAATTTAATGTGCAGATTTCAAACATCTTGGAGCGACTTTAAGTTATATATTTCAGAAATGGATAGTATACTTAAAAGACTAGGGGAGATGGAGCAAGATGGTATAGTTGAGATTGCAGAAGGTAGTTTGATTATTACTGAAAAGGGAAGACCCTTTGTGCGAAATGTATGCATGGCTTTTGATTTGCCTTTACA
>CAXBIJ010000093.1:0-11578 GCA_963975675.1 uncultured Maribacter sp.
CGATTTGTAGTCTATCTAAAATTTAAAAAAGTAAACCCGTCTAAATAATTAGACGGGTTTTTTACAATAGTTACATAGACTAATTCAAACCCTATTGTTTAACATAAGCGTCGCTATGCACATTTGCCACAGCTCTACCAGAAGGATCATTCATATTTTTAAATGCTTCATCCCATTCTAAAGCTATTTGAGTACTACACGCTACAGAAGCTTCCTGAGGCACACATAGGGCGGCCGCATCTGAAGGAAAATGCTCTTCGAATATAGAACGGTAATAAAATTCTTCTTTTGATGTTGGTGTTTGAAGTGGAAACCTAAACTTGGCATTTGCCAATTGCTCATCACTAACTTCTTCGTTCACAACTACTTTTAAGGTGTCAATCCAACTATACCCTACACCATCAGAGAATTGTTCTTTTTGTCTCCATGCTACACTTTCTGGTAACATATCTTCAAAAGCTTTACGAACAACCCATTTTTCCATACGTTCGCCATTAATCATCTTATCTTGTGGGTTAATACGCATAGCGACATCCATAAATTCTTTATCTAAGAACGGAACTCTACCCTCTATACCCCAAGATGCCAATGATTTATTAGCTCGTAAACAATCATACATATGTAGCTTACTTAATTTACGAACTGTCTCTTCATGAAATTCTTTTGCGTTTGGTGCTTTATGAAAATATAAATACCCCCCGAACAGCTCATCTGCACCTTCACCAGACAATACCATCTTAATTCCCATTGACTTTATAACACGAGCCATTAAATACATTGGAGTTGACGCACGAATGGTAGTAATATCGTAGGTTTCTAAGTTGTACACCACATCTTTAATAGCATCTAATCCTTCTTGAATTGTGAATTTTATTTCATGATGAACGGTACCTATATGCTTAGCAACTTTTTGAGCTGCAGCTAAATCTGGTGAACCCTCTAAACCCACTGAAAAAGAGTGCAATTGCGGATACCAAGCATCGGTAGTATCTCCACTCTCAACGCGTTTTTGAGCATATTTTTTAGCAATTGCAGATGTTACCGAAGAATCTAACCCGCCTGATAACAATACACCATAAGGTACATCAGACATTAATTGACGGTGCACGGCAGCCTCTAACGCTTCTTTAATTTCTTGAATGCTTGTAGCATTATCTTTTACGGCATCATATTCCATCCAATCTCTAGAATACCATCTCTTCAACTCGCCATCTGAACTATGCAAATAATGACCTGGAGGAAATAATTTAATTTTAGTACAAGTACCTTCTAAAGCTTTTAATTCTGAAGCCACATAGAATGTTCCATTCTTGTCCCAACCCATGTATAAAGGAATAATCCCCATATGATCACGAGCTACAAAATATTCATCTTTCTCAGCATCATAAATAGTGAAGCCAAAAATACCGTTCATTTCATCTAAAAAGTCAACTCCCTTTTCTTGGTACAAAGCCAATATAACCTCACAATCAGACTCCGTTTTAAAGTCATATTTACCTTCGAATTGCTTACGTAATTCTCTGTGATTATATATTTCACCGTTGGCAGCTAGTACCAATTTACCGTTCGGACTCAATAATGGTTGTTTACCAGAAGCTGGGTCTACAATTGCCAATCTCTCATGCGCCAAGATTGCTTTATCATCTGCATAGATGCCGCTCCAATCTGGACCTCTATGTCTTATTTTCTTTGACATTTCTAAAAGCTGAGGCCTTAGTACCTCGGTACTTTCCTTAACATCAAATGCACATACTATTCCACACATAATCTAATTATTATATCATTTCGAATACAAATATCTATTTATAGTTTCAATTAAGAAACACATACGCCTATTTTAATTACACATTATAATCATATTTCCTTTATTTAATTTAATTTAAAATATATTTAAACATAATTATCTAAAAAACCTAGAATTATGTAATGAATCAAAATTTAACTTCTTTTTACCAGTAAGACTGTAAGTAACTGATTAGTTTTATGACATAATTAACCAAAACAATTATTATGAAAAAAACATTTGCACTTGCTACTTTAATGCTAGCCTTAGTTTTAACGACTGCTGTATCGGCTCAAGAATTTTCTGGTATCGATAAAAGCCCTATGGATATGGCTGCTTACCCAACAGACTACAAAGTTTCTGAAAAAGCGGTTCGTATTATATATGGTAGACCTCAATTGAAAGGACGTTCTATGGAAGAGTTGGCTCCTACTGGTAAAGTATGGAGAACTGGAGCAAATGAAGCTCCTGAGATAACATTTTACAAAGATGTGAATTTTGGCGGAAAAGATATTAAAGCCGGTACGTATTCATTATTTACTATACCTGGAGCTGAAAACTGGACTGTTATTTTAAACAAAAAACTAAACCAATGGGGTTCTTATTTTTATGATGAGGCTTATGATGTTGCTCGCGTAACAGTACCTAATGGTTCTGATGCTGCATCACTTGAAGAATTCTCAATTGCTTTCAAAGAAGTTGATGGTGGAGCACATTTAGTAATGGGCTGGGACAAAACAAGAGTTGCAGTACCGATTACCATGTAAGTTTAAAAAATAATATATTTTAAAAAACCTCGGTCTATGACCGAGGTTTTTGTTTTTAACGAACTACACCATTTACAAATGTTTGTTCTGCGCGTATACTTGGTATTTCCTCTAAGGGAACGGTCATCATGTCTTTATCGTAAATTACAAAATCTGCAAATTTACCAGGCTCGATACTTCCTTTTTCATCCTCCTCAAAATTTGAATACGCAGCCCATATTGTCATTCCTTTAAGTGTTTCCTCCCTACTTAAGGCCTCTTCTATTTGAAACCCTTCTTTAGGATAGCCACTTGTATCTTTTCGTGAAACAGCTGCATAAAAAGTTAAAAACGGACTAACATCCTCTACAGGGAAATCGGTACCTAATGCAACGATACCTGCTTTATTCAATAAGGTCTTATAAGCATATGCTCCCTTAACCCTTTCTCCCAAACG
Organism: uncultured Maribacter sp.; assembly: GCA_963975675.1. Classification (GTDB taxonomy): domain Bacteria; phylum Bacteroidota; class Bacteroidia; order Flavobacteriales; family Flavobacteriaceae; genus Maribacter. The sequence continues at coordinate 2,987 of CAXBIJ010000093.1, forward strand.
ATCCTCGGCCCAATACATATCACTGGTAGCATGAGTTGGCTGTACCGAAGGAATTATTCCATCCTCAAAATAATCAAAATCACCCTCTGTTACTATTTGGGCATGTTCAATTTTCCAACGTCTATCAACTTGTCCATCTAAAACCTTTTTATAGGCCCTTAATACAGCAATATTCGCAGAATCGCCAATAGCATGTGTATTCATTTGATATTCTGAAAGTGCTAATCGATTTGCAAGATTTTCTATTTCTGCAACAGGCGTTACCATTGCTCCAAAATGGCCTGGCAAATCACTATACGGTTGTTTTAATGCTGCTCCTCTTGATCCTAAAGCACCATCGCCATATACTTTTACCGACCTAACGTTAAGCTGGTCGGTTTTAATGGGTCCTTTATAAATATAATAATCTACATCTTCTTTGTTATTACTCACCATTGCATAAACACGAATAGACAATTCACCAGCTTGTTGTAAACTATCGATAAGCTCTATTGTATTTCTATCGATGCCAGCATCATTAACAGTAGTTAGTCCGTGATTTAAACAAATACGTTCTGCATCTTTTAGGGCCTTTATTCTATCATCTAAAGTTGGCGATGGCATAATACTATCAATCAACACCATAGGATTATCGATAAGTATTCCTGTTATACCAGAATATCCGTCTTTCCATTTTTTTTCAATTTCGCCACCTTCTACTTTGGTACTCCAATTTATACCAGCCATATCCAATGCCTTCTGATTAACCAAATACGCATGCCCATCAACGCGCTCTAAAGCAACCGGAATATCTGGAAAAAGAGCATCTAATGCTGTTTTCGTTGGAAACTCTTTAACCTCCCAGTCATTTTGATCCCAACCTCTACCTCTCAAAAATGTTTTCGGATTTGCATCATGAAACTCTTTCACCCTTTCTAGTACTTCTTCAAAACTAGCCGTGCCTACCAGATTCACTAATTGCTGGTTTAATCCCAATCCATAAAAATGACAGTGGGCATCAATTAAACCAGGCGTGATAGCTCTACCATCAGCGTCAATAAGTTGATCAGAGGTATATACCTTACGAATTTCATCGGTTGTACCAACAGCGAGAAACTTACCTTCATGTACAGCAAAAGCCTGAGCTTTTGAAAACTCATCATTTACAGTATATACATTGGCGTTTACAATAATTAGGTCGACTTTCTCTTTCATGAGTTCGCAACCAGACAATAAAACGAGTAGAATGAGTAGTAGTTTTTTCAAAATACAAAAATTAGTTTACCAATAAATAGTAATGCAAGCCAACAAGGCCGACATCAAAGAATATTGAAAACTAAGTATTTTTTTGGAAAGATTTAAATCTTTAACGCACAGGCAGTTGACGTAAGCCTAAAATTTGATTAGAACCGGCATTTGAATAGCTCTCTCCCATAATTCGGTCTCCTTCTACCATCAATACAAATGAAACACGTTCTAAGCCTGCTATATTTACATTAAAATTAATGCGGTCAATATCTATAACAACATCTTGACATGTATATATACCTTCTGAGTATTTAATGGCTATATCGTATGTACCTTCATTTTTAGAAATGAATAATACACCTTTCTCATAAGTAGATTCTACATTAGACATGGTAAAGTTCCAAACTCCTAAAATGGTTTCACTAGAAACCATCTTCTCCTGTAAAACATTGGTGCATCTTTCAAAATTCTGAACATTTATTGCCGAATAGACAAATAATATTTGAATCAAAAAAAAACTTTTCACTATAGCCTGAGTCATGTTCATTCGAGGTATCGTTAAACCATAAACCTCAAACGTGCATATTCTTTTAATATTTTATTGATTTATCTGCATTTTACTACATTATTTACTTTGACTCACTATCCAGCCATTTAATTTCTCTTCTAGTAGAACCAGTGGCAAACTACCTGAATTTAAAATTTGACTATGAAATTCTCGAATATTAAATTTAGCACCAAGAGCTTTCTCAGCTTTTGTTCTCATTTCTCTGATTTTTAGTTGACCCAATTTATAAGAAAGTGCCTGACCTGGTGTGGCCATGTAACGTTCTACTTCGGCAATTATACTTTCTTCTGATTCAGCTTCATTATCTAAAGAATATTGTATTGCCTTTTCTCTTGACCATCCTTTTGCATGCAAACCTGTATCAACTACTAAACGAATAGCCCTGTGCATTTCCATACTTAACATTCCGAAATATTGATAGGGGTCTGTGTACACTCCCAATTCTTTCCCTAAAGATTCTGCATAAAGTGCCCATCCCTCAACAAACACACCCATACTTTCTGGATGTAGAAACTCTGGAAGATTCTTATTCTCTTGTTGTAAGGATAATTGAAAATGGTGCCCAGGTATTGCTTCATGTAAAAATAAAGCTTCGTCATGCACCGTATTATATGTTTTTACATCTGGAATTGGAACATAAAAAATACCTGCCCTTGATCCATCTTTTGAACCCGGTGTATACTCTGCACTTGCAGATGCCTCTCTAAAAGCTTCTGTTCTACGAACATTGAATCCTGCTTTCGGTGTTAATGCGAATAAAGAATCGATTCTTAAAGCAATTCGGTCATTGATTGAATTAAAATTAGCAATTACTTCCTCTGGATTTGAAAAAGGCATTAACTCCTTTTTTATTCTGAGTGAATTGAAGAAAGATTTCAAATCGCCTTTAAACCCAATTTGATTTTTAACAATCTCCATTTCAGTTGAAATACGCGCCACCTCTGACAAACCTAATTCATGAATTTCATCAGCATTCATGTTCGTGGTAGTATGTAATTTAATTAAATATTGATATGTTTCTTTTCCGTTTGGCAAATCTAAAAGTCCGCTGGTCTCTCTACATTCTGGTAAATATTCTTCAGTTAAAAATTGATTTAACTCCAAGTATTTAGGCGTCAATTTATTCTGAATAAAAAGTGTGTACTTTTCCTTTAATACTACTTTATCACTATCTGAAATTCCATCAGGTAAATTAAGTATTGGCTGATAGAAAAGGTTCTCTTCTAACGGTATACCTATAAATGACCTTACTTGAGGCAACATTTTTAAGGTCAACACCTTTGGTAAAACCACGCCTTTGGCCATACCCAGTTTCATTTTCACAATCGAAGTATCTAAAAAAGAGAGGTAATCGTCTAATCTACTTAACCAATTCGTATAATCTTCAACAGTATTAAATGGCTGAACACTTGTACCACCTGCCAACTGGGCAACATAAAGGTGTAATGATTGAATTTGAAAAAGAGGCATTAGCTCAAAACTAGGAAGATCATAAATGGGCGACGCCATGGTCACTATCGGATTCATCACTCCCTGTAACTTCACAGAGCAATCCCATTTCATTACGCGCAAACTCATCCAATCGGCCGCACTTACCTTTGTAGAATCATACTTATCCAATTCCTCTAAAAAATAGGTATACCGGTCTTTTAAATGAAAAATATAATCGTCTGAGATATAATTGGCTATCGTATCGTTGTATTGAGAATAACCTGCCTTGGTTGCTTCTATGGGGTTAATACCTTTCTTAAAATCATAAAATTCGCCAAATACCTCAGCGATAGGTCGTGTTTCTTTATTCAAATCTTTCTTCTCAGTTTCTTTACAAGAATTGAAGATTAGAGCAACCAACAATAGCAATAGAATACGATTCATAGTCATAGAGTTTGAATTGAAAAATACAAAAACTAATACAATGCCTTGAGCCTATTTCAAAGAAAAATGAAAATGAAAATATTATTCAAAAGAATAATGAACCCACAAAGTTACTTCTTTGGTTTTGAAGTATTCTTCTCTTTAATTTTTACGTAAATAAGTTTCTTACGCCCTTTGGAGTCTTCTCTTCTCTCAATTTCAAAATGAGGAATTGAATTAATTAATGGGGTTAGTTTTTGAAACCCATAATTACGAGAATCAAAATTAGGTTGCTTCTTCTGCAATAAACTACCTACATCACCTAAAAATGCCCAGCCATCATCATCTGCAACATCGTCAATGGTTGTAGCTATAAACCGCAATGCCTTTGGTGTTATTTTATCAACTGTATTCTTTTCCGCTGGGGTTTTACTAATAGAATCAGTTGTTTCCTCTTCTGTTCTACTTTTAAGAATTTCTATATAGATGAATTTATCACAAGCAACTATAAATGGATTAGGGGTTTTACGCTCTCCAATTCCAAAAACTTGCATACCTGCTTCTCGTAATCTTGTAGCCAAACGTGTAAAATCACTATCACTACTTACAATACAAAACCCGTTTACTTTACCTGTATACAGAATATCCATGGCATCAATAATCATGGCTGAGTCGGTAGCATTTTTACCTTGGGTATAACCATATTGTTGAATAGGAGTAATCGCGTTTTCAAGCAATACATTTTTCCATTTACCTAAACGGGGATTCGTCCAATCACCATAAATACGTTTAATTGTAGGGTTACCATATTTAGCAATTTCCTCCATCATTTCCTTTACATAGGCAGATGGTATATTATCGCCATCAATCAGTACTGCTAAATTTAAATCCATGTTGAGTGTTTTATGTAAAGATAATTTGATTTCTATTTGAACAGCAAGATGTTAACCATTAACTTTTTAAAATAACGAATTACTGCGGATTATTAGCATTTAAGGAGCCGATTGCAAGAAAAAGAAGAAACGCCAAACCTAAATAGCCAACCATTTCATACGACCCAAACGTAGATAAACAAAGACTAAAAATACTAGGTGCTAATGCACTTGCAAGAATTAAAAAACTCATGACTTTACCGGTGATACTTCCTAAATGAGCTCTGCCAAAAAAACGCGGCCAAGCTACGGCATTTAGAACTGCAAAAAATCCACCTAAAATACCAAAACCAGCAATTAACATTGGCACTCCCGCAGCGGTAGACAAAAACAAAAAACCTAACGAAGCTAAAAATCCGCCTAAAAGCATTAAATACAAGTACAGTTTTAGTGGCAAATAATCACTTAAAAAATTAAACAGGGAAGAAATTGTTACTGCAACCACTGACCCAGGAAGAAATATTGCTATAGCATCTTCTTTCATAAAACCTTCGTGTGTAAAAATAGAAACCACATGAAAGGTGAGTCCTGTAATAAAAAAACTATTAAAAGCTAAGGTAAGTCCGTACATCCAAAATGCTCTTTCTTTTTTAGCCTCGTCGAGTGTGAATTGTTTGGGCAATACTTTTTTCTCTTCTTCCTCTACAGATAATGATTTTGCTCCATCTGGAAGAAGACCATGTTTTTCAGGTGATATTTTATAAAAAATGAATATAAAAACACTGAATATCAATAACCCAATGGCAAGAAATTGCCATGTTTGCTGCCAACCATACCCTTCAATTAAAAAGTTGATCCATAAGGGTGAAGATGAAAAGCCGAAAGAGAGCGCGACACTACTAAATGAATTTACTTTACCTCGATTTTTATCGAACCAAATCATTATTACATTTCTAGAGGCCATGGTTAAAACTCCCTGACCAGCAAAGCGCGTTAGAAAAAACAAAACCGTCATTACAGTAAAAGGAACAATCCACGTATCTACCGCTAAAAGCTCTTTTATATACGAGCTCATAAGTGCTGACCAAGAACATAAGAACAAAGTTACTCCTAAAGTTAAGGCTGCAAAAAATGCAACATATCTGGCTCCGTAGGTATCGAACCAAACTCCTGCTCTACCAATAACTAACGAACTTGCAATAGTACCAATCATATAGGCATTACTAAATTGGTTTCTAGATAAACCTAACGCATCTTTTACAGGATCGGTAAACACCGAAACACCTATAGTTTGGCCTGGTATGCTACAGTAAATTCCAATTGTACCTATGACCAGTATTACATAGCCATAAAAAATGGGGCTTTTTGCAGGATCAATAAGTGGTTTTTGAAGAAAGTTTGACATACATATATTACTATCAACAAAAATACATCATCGTAATCAGTAATTTTATCGTTAACTTTCTAATCCTAATTCAAACACAATGAAAATCATGAAAAACAAACATGTTATACCATTCTTGATAATTTTGCTAACGGTTTTCTCTTCATTTTCTAGTTATAGTCAAAACAAAGAATACTACCAGCTAAAAACTTACACCATAAAAAACGATGATCAAGAGAAAAGGGTAGACACCTATTTGAAGAACGCCTATATTCCTGCATTAAAAAGAATGGGTGTAGCACATGTTGGCGTATTTAAGGTACGACCAGATAAATTTAAGGTGAGTGATAAAATCTATGTTTTAATACCTTTTAAAACATTGGCAGAGTTTGATAAACTAGATGCTATGCTGGCTGTAGATAAAGCACATTTAGCTTCAGGTGCAGATTATTTAAATGCCACTCATGACAAAAAACCGTACGAAAGAATCAGTTCAGTTTTAATGCGTGCCTTTTCTGATATGCCTGTTATGAGACCAAGCGGTGTAGACGGCGAACGTAAGGACAGGGTTTATGAATTACGTAGTTATGAAGGGCCAACAGAGGCAATGTATCAAAGAAAAGTTGATATGTTCAATGAAGGTGGCGAAGTTGAACTATTTGAAAATTTAGGGTTTAATGCCGTATTCTATGCCGATGTTATTTCAGGAGATAAAATGCCGAACTTAATGTACATGACCACATTTTCTGATATGGATAAACGTAATGCGTTATGGAAAAACTTTGTCGATTCTGATAAATGGAAAGAAATTTCAGTAATGGATAAGTACCTTAATACGGTAAGCAATGCAGACATTTATCTATTGTACCCAACAGAATATTCCGATTATTAAATTAGTTTATTAAAACAAATTCTACGCGCCGGTTGAGCAATCTACCGGCGTCTGTAGTATTATCTGCTATGGGTTTTATACTCCCCACTCCAGCGTATTCTATTCTACCCTCATCAATTCCATTGTTAATTAAAAAATTAGCAACTTCTTCCGCTCGTTTTAGAGATAGAATTTTATTAAACGTATTCGACCCAATATTATCGGTATGTCCAGTAATGACAATTTTCAACTTAGTATGCTCTTTCATATAAGCTACTAATGAATTCAATTCCCGTTGATGTGAATTTCTAGGAATACTTCGGTTAAAATCAAAATGAACATCTCTAAAGACATGCACGCTATCTATTTTAAAATTATCTTGATTTTCAGCGGTCAATATCGCTTCTTGCGAATCTGCTTTATATACCGACACCATGTCTAAGTAATAGTATGACCCCTTCGTGATTTTTCTTTTGGTTTGAAATTTTTGAGTGCGCTTGTTATTCTTAAAATTCCCAATAATCAAATAATTCTCTGTGCCGTTGGCAACAAATTCTTGTGTAAGCTTTATCCATTCTATTTCGTCGGAATAAAACTTTGAATATTTAATTTCTAATTCATTTGAAGTATCACCCTTTAATTTAGAAAAATGCATGCTCGATAACACTTTACTCGTTTCTATTTGTACTGGAAACTCAGAAAAACGAATTCCAAATTCTTTCACGGCAAAATCTGATCGTTCTGCTAAACTCACATAAAATGAAATAGTATAACGCTCTCCTTTTTCTAGTGTAGAATTTAGGCTCGCCTCTATATATTCTCGATAATCGTTTGGTGCAAACATATACAAACCCACGTACCCAACTCCGAAATCTGCAGGTTGTTGACCATTAAAATTTTTGGGGGTTCCCATGGCTTCGCTACATCCATTAAAATAATCTGTAGACCCTAAGGTGGGCATACTCCAATCTTCAACATCAAGCTCTAGATTACCTAATTTTACAGGACAATTGATGAAGTTTTCAAAACTAGGGTTTACTACCAAATTTTGAGAATAACCAAAATTAGTTACACAAAAAAGCAGTAAAAAAATCACTCCCACATGTAAGTCTCGTAACTGCATATGCTATGAATCGTTCTCTAAAGTACTGAAAACCTATAAAATCATAGCATTACACAAAAAAATATCCCCCTCTCGATTACGAGAGGGGGATATTAGTAGTCGCACATTTTTAAATGAACGTATTTCTAAAAATCGAACTTATATGTTGCTCCTCCTAAAACCTGAATGCCTTGTACTTGAAAATTGGCCCAACGCTGATATTCGTTATTTGAAAGGTTTGCACCTTTTATAAAAAATGATAATTGGTCATTAAATCTATACCCTATATGTGCATTGGCATCAAAATAACCTGCTAAGGTTATAGGTGTATCGATACCAGGTTGCGGATTAGCAGAACCTGAATTTAACTCACTTGAAAAATCATCTCTTTCACCAACATAAAATAAGTTTGCACCCATAAACCATTTTTCACCGATTTGATAATCCATAAATAATGATGCCTTCAAATTAGGCAAGTTCCATGCTGGATTGCCAGTTTCTGTAGTATAATCATAAACCTCTGCATTTACACCCAAGGTGAAATTACGGTTCACATCTACATTTAATTCTCCAAAGATGCCTAAAGTCTTTATGTCGTCATAAAATACTTGAAACGAATTACCTAAGAAATATCCATTATTATCACTTCTTGAGTTTTCTTGAGGATTTAATATAAAAAGTGGTTTTCTATTTTCTGCAGCATAAGATCCTTTT
>CAXBIJ010000094.1:0-11572 GCA_963975675.1 uncultured Maribacter sp.
AAAGTTTGGTCAGCTATCATCCATCTTCTAGCATCATGATATCTATGTTCTTCATATGCCAATTCAACTCTTCTTTCATTTATATAGGCTTCTAGAAGGTCTGTACCAGATGAAGTAATTGCAGGCATACCTGCTCTAAAACGAATTTTGTTCAGCCAGTTTCTAGCTTCACCTTCATCGCCAGTAGCTATAGAAGCTTCAACATAATTTAGAAGCACTTCAGTATATCTGATAAATGGCCAAGGCACTACTTGTGCGCTAGATTGGTTGTCTACAACAGCCGGATCTGCATCAATAAATTTTCGAACATAATAGCCTGTTCTACTACCGTTCCAGTTTTCTATAGGAGAATCGCGCATATCAACTCCATTAATTATCCCACCAGAACCATCGGCATAGGTACCAGTTTGAATCTCGTCATAAGGGTCTATCGCCGCAACATCTGAAGGTCTTGGTTTCCATCCAGAACCGTCATAAAGAATAGTTGCAGAAAGCCTTGGGTCTCTATTTTTATAAGGAGCAGCAGCATGCTCAGGATTGCTCCAGTCAAAATCAGAACCATCCATCATTTGATAATCATCAACCAATTGTTGAATAGGTGTGTTACCTGCCCAGTTATGATAACCGTTTGGACCATTGTTTATACCTTGGTGGATACCACCTAAAGGCCAATTACTTTCTACAGTAAATAATGGTGTATGTGTACGTTCAAATAATAATTCTGCTCTTGCTGCTGGATCACCTATTGCGCTTCCACCACCCATAGCAATCGAAACATAAGTTTCTGTAGCATCTTCTGCCGTTGCAGGTGCAGTTAAATCTAATTTATAACCTGTTGTTTCATCTAAAACAGCCTTAGCTGCTGCTTTAGCTGTATTCCAACGAGCAGCTCTATCGCCAGAAGTATACGCTACTAAATCAAGGTTAGAATAACTTCCTAATACTGAAGATTTTGCACTAGCTGTTGGACCGTCACGTAAGTCGCTTGCGGCATAAATCAACACTCTTGATTTAAGACCCATAGCACTTAACTTAGATGCCCTACCAGCGGTAATGTCCTTGCCATCAAGTAAGGATATTGCTTGGTCTAAATCAGAAACAATGAAATCAACATTTTCTGCAAAGGTGCCTCTTGCTACTGAATAGTCTTCATCCAAACCGTAAGGTGTTTCAATTAATGGAGCACTTCCATAATAGCGCATTAATTGATGATAGTAATAAGCTCTTAAAAAATGCGCTTCACCTAGTAGGCGGTCTTTTAGGCTTTGATCTTCGAAAGTGGCATTTGGTAATTCTTGTATGGCAATGTTTGCCTTTCGAACTGCCAAATACAGTTCATTCCATTGTGGAATGATATTAACGTTACCTGTTCCAGCTGGAGAAAGTGAACCTTCGTTAATAACGTTGATACCTCTTCCAGAGTGTGTAAACATAGCTTCATCAGTTAGAGATGCAAGTCCTTCTTCTTCAAACCCTCCATAGCCAAGGGATGAATACACATTAAATACAAATGCTTGCGACAATGCACCATCTGCCCAAGTGGCATCTGCCGATATAGAATCTAAAGGTTGTGTTTCTAGAAAGTCTTCATTACATGATATCGGTATTAAGGCTACCGTTAACAGGCCTAAGAGTACTAATTTTCTTTTTTTCATGATTTTTTTTTTAAAATGTTAAACTAAAACCTGTGTTAATAATGGTCTGCTGTGGATAAAACTGCCCACTATTACTCGTTGATTCAGGATCATAAATGTCTTGTGCTGCCCATGTTGCCAAGTTAAGACCACTCATGTAAATCCTAAATGCAGATAATCCAAATTGGTCAATTAATCCTTTTGGGAAATTGTATGCTATTTGTACGTTTTTAAGTCTGATATAATCCTTGCTAAATAAGTTATAAGTGTTGTTGCCATATGAACCACCACTATAATAAGTGTCACCCCTACTTGCCAATCTTGGATTTGTACTACTTGGGTTATCAGGACTCCATCTATTATCAAAGCTATATTTAAGGTAATTACCTATATCTCCTGATTCTGTTTGAATAAATAATTTAGCTCCTGTAGCACCTTGTAAAAGAACCGATAAATCAAAATTCTTATAAGAAGCATTAAAGGTAAGGCCAAAGTTGAAGTTTGGCACCAAGCTATTGTTCAAGCGAACTTGATCTAAATCATTAATAGCGCCATCACCATTAACATCTTTAAATTTCATGTCACCTGGTTCTAACTGTGGTTTAACAGCACTATAGTCTAAAGTATTACCAGCAATAGCTGCTTCATCAATAAAAACACCGTCGTATTCATACACCAAATATGATCCAATTGGTTTCCCTTCTTGAAGTTGATATTCTGGAGCACCTGGAATCTCATCTAAAAAGACCACACTGTTTTTAGCATAACCACCGTTTACACCAACATCCCATTTAAAACTATCTGCATCTCCACCATAATAATTTAATGCAAATTCAAACCCTTCGTTATCAACTTTACCAGCATTTACAGGGGGTAATAAATTTGAAATACCTGAGGAACCTGGAGTGGAACCTGTCTTCTGAATTAAAATTTGATCCCTTTTGTTCTTGAAGTATTCTAATGTGAAGCTCAATTTACCGTCAAGTGTAATACCATCAAGACCTAGGTTGAAGTTATTGGCTCTTTCCCATGTAAAGCTAGGGTTTGCCAATAAAGGCTCAGTAAGGGTAGTTTGTACGTTACCGTCAATTGGGTAGCTGCCAAAATCATAAATAGATAAATATGCATATTCTTGAAGTCCTCCATTAAAAAATACTTGGTCATTACCCATTTGACCGTAAGAGGCACGTAATTTTAGGTAGTCGATAGATTCAACGTTGAACCAATCTTCTTTATTGATATTCCACCCAACTAATACACCTGGGAAGAATCCAAAACGATCATCACCTGGGAAGATATAAGAACCGTCATATCTCCAAATGAATTCAGCTAAATATTTTTCTTTAAAGTTATATTGCGCACGACCATAATATCCTAATCTAGTTCTATTGTAAGCAAAACCATTCGTGCTTTGACCGTCTTCACCACCAACACCTAGTTGGTCAACGGCTGTAGAAAGGAAATTACGTCTAAAAGCGGATATGAATTCTCCTTGAAAATTTTCACGAGTAACACCTGCAAGTATATTAATAGTATGGTCATCATCAATAGTCTTGTCATAATTAAGCAAACCAGTTAGGTTTGTGTTTAATATGTTTGACGAAGATTGAGATAATCTTGGATCTGTAAAATTAGACCTAATGGCTCCAGTTAAAACTGGATCACCGGTTGCAATATAATTAGCACGATCTAATGAGTACAAAGTCCAAGGTGTTTGCCATAATTTTCTACGTTGTTGACTTTGATCTATACCGGCCATTAATGTTAAGGTTAATCCCTCAATCCATGGATTTTTAATATCTACTGAGCCTGTAAATTGTAAAAAATCTGTAGGCTGTTTGTCATAACCAGTCTGGTTAGTAGTAACAACCACTGGCTGTTGTCCATTTTCAATATCTGGTCCTGGCAATCCATTTGGCCAAACAGCTGGCTCATTTGGCCTACCTCTCATTAACATTCTGAATATTGCCCCTGCACCTTCCGTTGGGAATGTTCGGTATTCTTTTCTATACCCCATACTTAATTTAGTGGATAGATATTCGTTGATTTTGGCATCTGTATTAATGCGAAAGTTGTATTGTTGATAACGGTTTGCTGAATTTTTGTAAATAGCTCCTTGATCAGAGTATCCTAAGGATGCATAGTATTTTAAATCTTCGCTACCTCCACTTACAGATAAATTATGTCTTTGTTGTTCTGCCCAATCTTTAAATGTAGCACCGAACCAATCTGTATCTGGGTATAACCATGGGTCAGCATTAGTTCTGTGGTTATTTACAGTTTCAGGACTAAATGCTGCGTTTACAGTTTCTGCAGGGTTACTTCCAGGAATAGTGTAGCTGCCCGTATTTTGAAATGCGCTATTTGCCGCACTCCATTGACCTGCCGGAATATTACTGTTATAGATGGCTAATTCGTTCATGATAGTCTGATACTCAACAGCACTTGCCATTTCAGGCACTCTTGTTGGTCTAGTAAGACCAAAATCAGCATTATATTTCACTTCCATTTTACCGACATTTCCGGATTTTGTAGTGACAATAATGGCCCCATTTGCAGCTCTAGCACCATAAATGGCAGCAGAAGCATCTTTCAAAACTGAAATATTTGCGATATCATTCGAATTAATACGGCCAATACCACCATCTCTATCTGGAATACCATCAATAACAATCAAAGGTTGATTATTACCTAACGTATTAGTACCTCTTATACTAATAGTAGACTGGTCATTGCCAGGTTCTCCGCTGGTTTGAATAATAACTACACCTGGTAATCTACCAGCAAGAGAGTTAGAGACACTAATTGCAGGAGAGCTTTCAAGAACGGGTCCTTGAACTGCTGTAACCGCACCAGTAACTGTGGCTTTCTTTTGAGTACCATAACCTACTACAACTACTTCTTCTAGATTTGCAACATCTTCCTCTAGAGAAACATTAATAGTGCTTTGGTTGTTCACAGGAATAACAGCAGACTTAAAGCCAATATAGCTAAAGCGCAAACTGGTATTACCATTATCTAAAGTAATTGTGAAGTTTCCGTCAAAATCAGCTTGAACCCCTCTAGTTGGGTTATTTGCATCGATGACCGAAACGCCAGGTAATGGCATGTTGTCCGCAGCGGATGTTACGGTGCCCGATACTTGTACTTCTTGTGCATGAATGCTCGTTAAGAGGAGCCCGCCAAAAAAGAAAACCATCGTTAAGAATGCATGACTTCGAATCATGAAAAACTTAGGAAAATTAATTAGTTGATTCATAAAATAGGTTCTTATGGGTTGTTAGTTATTTTGTAATCATAGAATTCATAATTGTATTCAAAGAATTTTAAAATTAAGAATACTATGATACACTATGCTACTATAAACAAATATATAATAAAATGTTAATTATATAAATTAAACTTTAAAATATATTGAATTTGTCAAAATTGTTATAAAAATATAATAATTTGATATTTGCTCTGTTATATTTTTAACATCAATTATTTAATTAAACTTAATATTTAAGGACCATAAGACCGTAATTATAAATCAGCTTTGAAGTCGTCTAAATCCAATTATAGCTGTAAGCCTAATACATTTTTTCCAAGATTATTATGTGCTAATAACTTTTTTTTGGAAGAATGATTTTTTTTCAGGATTAATTATTTATGGGACATTTCTAGTTTTCGTGACATTTTGATAAACTTGATTAAATTGTATATTCGACGGTTTATATTTGTATTCTATGCCAATTGTTAAAAGAATTTTAAGCTTAACCCAAAACAATAATCTTTCAAAGCACGAACAATTGGTGCAAGGGGTTATAGAGTCAATTGAAGACGGTACGATGTCTATAGGTGATCAATTACCTTCAATTAATAACATGGTTGAAGAAATTGGTTATGCAAGAAAAACCATATTTAAAGCTTACGAAGAGCTTAAAAACAGGGGTTTAATCGAATCTAGGCAACTTAAAGGCTATTTTGTTATTAGTCAAGAAACGAATATTACCAAAAGAATGGCCTTGCTTTTATTTGCTTTCCAAAGTTATCAGGAAGAATTTTACAAAACCTTTAGGAAAGAGATGGGTAAACGATTTCAAATCGATGTTTTTTTCCATCATAATAATTTAACCATTTTTGAAACCTTACTAACGAATATTAAAGGCAAGTACGGTATGTATGTAATTGCTCCTATTCAAAACCAAAAGGTTGTACCATTACTACAAAGTATAGAGCCGAAAAAATTATTATTGGTAGATAGGTACTTGGATTTAGGAAAATCATTCTCTTATATTTCTCAAGAATTTGAAGAGGTTATATACACATCCCTGGTTCAATTGCTTCCCGAAATTAAAAAATACAAAAACCTTATTTTATATTTTAATGAAGAAAGTGATTACTCTCCAATTTCAATACGAATTGCGTTCGAGAGATTTCTGAAAGAGTATGATATTAACGGAACAGTAAAAAATAATTATTCTTTGGGCACAGCCAAAAAGGGTACTCTTTATTTTATTTTAGGGGATACTATTTTGTGGCATATTTTAAGAGATTGCGTTCGGAAAAAATATAAAATTGGAGAAGATATTGGAATCCTTTCTCAGAACGATAATGTTGCCAAAGAAATTGTTTTTGGTGGAATAACAACGATTTCTACTGATTTTAAAGAGATGGCTAAAATGGCAGCCAGACATTTAAAAAACGAAGACACCACTCAAGTTATTATGCCCTCAAAGTTGATTAAGCGAAATTCTCTGTAAATGAATTATGGTTTAATTATTTTTTTCAAACCTCAGATAGTAAAACATTAAACTTTTCTATAACATAAGCCTTCAAGAATTAACCTTCAATGTTTAACAGGGCTTATTACAAAACATATTTATTCTATTTTTGATAAAAATTGCGAGAATGCATTCTATAAATGAATATCGAGATGAGTTTCTCAATTATTTAAACTCTAAAAAGCTTACCAAAGAACCAAGAAACCTGTATGAACCAATCACCTATATTTTAGGTTTAGGCGGAAAAAGGCTTAGGCCTGTTTTGGTTCTACTAACAGCCGAAATTTTCAATACAAATTATAAAAAAGCATTGGATGCTGCGTTGGCAGTAGAAGTGTTTCATAATTTTTCTTTGGTACATGATGATATTATGGATGATGCCCCTGTTCGACGAGGTGAAATAACTGTTCACGAAAAATGGGATATAAATACCGGTATTTTATCTGGAGATGCTATGTTGATTATGGCATACCAGCTATTTGAAAGCTATGAACCTTTAATTTTTAGGCAGTTGGCGCAACTTTTTAGCAAAACAGCTTTAGAGGTTTGTGAAGGACAACAATATGATGTTGATTTTGAAACTCGAGACGATGTTATGTTGCCAGAATATTTGAAAATGATAGAGTATAAAACTGCGGTTTTAGTTGCAGCAGCATTAAAAATGGGAGCTATCGTTGCAGGTGCTTCTGAAAAATCTCAAGAACAAATGTATGCTTTCGGTTTAAACTTAGGTATTGCGTTTCAGTTACAAGATGACTATTTAGATGTTTTCGGAGACCCAAAAACTTTTGGAAAACAAGTAGGTGGTGATATTATTGAAAATAAAAGAGATTTTCTTTATCTAAAGGCGATTAGCTCGGGCTCTGAAAAAATGACAAAAGAGCTCGAACATTTATATTCTATTCAACCTAAAGAGTCAGAAACAAAAGTAAATGCTGTTCGTTCAATTTTTGAAAGGACCAAAGCAGATGAAGCTACGCGGGTTGCAATTTCGGATTACACTACAAGGGCATTTGAAGTATTAAATGACATTGAATTGGAGCAAGATAAAAAAGACCTTTTGACTCAGTTCGGTGAAAATTTAATGAATAGGCAGGTTTAAAACAATCGTTTAAAAAAGGCTTTAATAAAAGGATTTTTGGGGCAGGCATTTATATAGATGATATCTTCCCATAAATTGGTTTTCTCATCTAAAAACTTGAAAACCATTTGAGGGCTTAATGATTTAAATAGCGATTCAAAGACTTTATACCCATTTGCATTATCGATATGCAATACATCAAGAAATAGAAGGTCGTAAAACCAAAATTTATTTTTTAGTTTTAATTTTTTTAATGGCTGTCCATTCTTAATATGATGAACTAGCTGAGGTACTTTATTTGCAGTACTCATTAGAGTATACCCTGTGCTTGGTTTGGCCCAGCCGCCTGCAGTGCCTATATATCGAATTCTTTCTGAATGATGTTCTCTAAAATCATAAGCAGTCATAGGTATACTGCCAGCCTCTTTTTCTATGATGGTATAGTCTTCACATTTATACCTATCCAGTATATAATTTTTTATGGCATCTTCATATTCTTGTTTTGGCAGTAATTTTTCTGAAAATAGCGTATACTCAATTAGTGCAGAATTATTTGAATATGGTAAAACATACATAAAACGGGTGTTCCCTTTTTGAGGAATCGAGAAATCCATATAGGTAACTTCGGAAGCATTAAATATGGGGTCTTTGGTTTTTATCTCCCAACCAACAAAATGCTGTTGTAAAACGGGATACCTTTTTTGCTGGGTGGCCATTTTATAATCAAAAAGGCTTGTAAATATATAGTAAGCAACGTAACTGTTCTTTAGGGTGTGAACGGTTACCTCGGTACTTATTTCTTGTAATTTTACTACCTCTTCTTGCTTAAAAGTAATGTTTGCATAACCCTTAATTCTATTTAAATAGTGGTTGTAGAAATCAATACCCTTAATCATTTTATAGGAGTAGGGTGCTATTTCGGTTCTTTTTGAAATTTGTGAACCTTCGAAATGAAGTTCTCCCCATCGCTTATGAACAATTTCATCGAACTGGCCTTCACCTTTTTCCCAATAACACCAAGTTCGGTCATTGGTTTTTTTAGCGTCTTTGTCTAAGATTAAAATCTTTTTTTGCGCAAAAAAGGAATCACTACCCATAGCATCTGCCAGCAAAAGGCCAGATGCACCGGCACCAATTATAATAAAATCGTAGTTATTCATTGACTTTTACATGTGCAGTAAAAATAGGCTGCCCTATATCTTCAAAAATACAAAATAGGTTTTGTCTTTTTACTTTAGTTTAAGGTATATCGTAACCCAACAAAAGACCTGATGCCTTGGTTAGGGCCATAAACATAAGTGGGGTCAAAGGTTAGCGCGTTCGGGTTGTTGGCTGTTGAAACTGCGTTTCCATTAGCATCAAAAGTTACTTCTTTATCAAAAGGGTCGTTGGCACGAGCAATTATAAACGGATTACCATTATTTGGAGTCCAGTTTAATAAGTTTTTCACTCCTGCATATAGTTCAAAATCTCTTATGCCATTATAGGTAAATTGAATGTTTTGTATACTCCAAGTAGGTGAGAAATCTCTTCTTGGGTCAAGGTCACCTAACGTCGGTAATCGCATTGGACCATATAAATTTCCGGTGTAATCAAAAGTTAAATCCCAAGTTCTAATGGTATAGCTTAATCCCCAATTTGCAGAATAGCTTTCAGTAAGAATTTGTCTTTTGGTGATACCGTTTTCGGTATTACTTACGTCTTGCAATGTAGCGCCAAACATTATTTTGAAACTACTAGGAAAAGTGATGTCTATATTAGCACTTATCCCTTTTGAAACTGACTTTCCATCTAAATTATCATAAATGATTTGATTAGGATTAGTATCATAATCAGGTATTATAATATTTTGAAAATTGGTGTAAAATATTGATGCATCTAAGGTTACGAAAGTTCCTTTATCTCCATATTTTTTTTTTAAATAATTAAGATTTACGTTGAAAGAACGTTCTGGTTTCAACTCTTCTGTAATAACTACTTCACGTGAACCGGTAAGCGCGGCATGTTCTTCTGTAAATAAATTTACTACTCTAAAACCAGTGCCTGCATTTAATCGTAGTATGTCGGTATCTGTAAATTTAAACCTATAGGCTCCTCTTGGGGTAAAAATAGAACCATGTCTATTATCATAATCATACCTAACTCCTAATAGTAACGAATGTTTTTTATTGAAGGCAATCTCATCTTGTAGAAAAATACTTGGTATAATTACTTCATCGGGTTTATTGCCATTTAAATCTGAAGTTGCTGGCGTATTATCATCATAGTAATTATATCGTAAAGCAGAACCTGCCAATATACTATGCTTGCCTAAAGATTTGTCCCAGGTAAGTTGGGTAAAACCAATACGCTGGTCAGCTAAATAAGATACATCACCATAAACAGAGTTTTGGCTATGGTCATTGTATGAAAAAGATAACATTAATTGCTCCTTGAAAGGGAGTTGATACTTGCCTAAAACTTCCCATCTTCGGGTATAAATACTTTCTCCATAAATTTCATCACCACCTCTAAATTCGGGAGTCCATTGTAATTCTCCTCCCCATCTATCTTCATAAAAAAAGCGGCCAGCCAATGAGAGAATACGTGAGTTTTTTCTAGTGAAATTCCATTTTTGAAATATAGATATTCGGTCTTGTAAGGTTAGATCTGTAAAATTATCTCCGTTATTATCTATAGGGTTGTCATATTTAAAATAATTGATGCCCAACATAAGGCTGGTCTTTTTACCCAGGTTTACTTTGGTGCCTATATCAAGATTGTATTCTCCCCAATCGGTTATAAAACTATCTCCAGAAAAAACGGGTGCGGTAAGGTTGTTTTTGGTGATAATATTTATCAATCCGCCAACAGCTTCACTTCCATATAAAGTAGAAGCAGGTCCTTTTACAATTTCAATTTGTTCTATAAGAGAATTTGGTATACCAGATAATCCGTAAACAGTTCCTAGTCCGCTAACAATCGGCATGCCATCTATCAATACAAGCGTATAAGGCCCTTCAAGACCATTTATATGAATATCACCAGTGTTGCAAACACTACAATTAATTTGTGGCCGTACTCCGTTCACATTCTGTAGCGCTTCGAAAATACTTGCTGTTGGGTTTTTCTTAAAAAATGTAGGCTTGTATACCTCAACCGGTACAGGACTTTCTAGTCTGCTTACAGGTTTCATGGTTCCGGTGACCACCATTTCATCTAAAGATTCAATCGAAGGTTTCAGGTCTATATCTATTTGCTGTTCCTGTCCTTTTTTTACAACAATTGATTGGCTAAATGAAATATAACCTATGGTAGAAGCTATTAGTGTATATTTTCCAGGGGGAATATTTTTTATTTCATACCATCCATTTTCATTAGATGAAGTGCCTAGTTCAGTGTTCTTTAAATAGATATTTACGAATGGGGCAGGTGAGTTCTCAGATGTCACAGAACCAGATAGGGTCGCTTCTTGTGAGTAGGTACTCGAAAAAGTAAAAATAGAAACCACTAAAATAAAAATTTTAAACATCTAAAAATAAATTTAGACAAAGCTAAAAAATTGTTTTTACGTATAAAAATGTATTTTTGTTATTATATTATTTTGAAATGACCTTATCAGAAGAAGATTATATAAAAGCGATTTATCATCTAAGTCAAATAGATAGTAAATCAGTGGCTACCAATGCTATTGCAGAACAAATGAAGACGAAGCCATCGTCTGTGACCGATATGGTAAAAAAATTATCAGAAAAGTCATTAGTAAAATATAAAAAGTACCAAGGGGTATCGCTTTCTGAAAATGGGAGACTCGTCGCGCTATCCATTATACGCAAGCATCGTCTATGGGAGGTCTTTTTGGTGGATAAACTCAATTTTTCTTGGGATGAGGTTCATGAGGTAGCTGAGCAATTAGAGCATATAAAGAGTGATGCTTTAATTGATAAGTTAGATGCTCATTTAGGATTTCCAAAGGTAGACCCACATGGTGATCCAATACCAAATAAAGAAGGTTTTTTCACTAAGTCGGTGAAAAAACTAATTAGTGAATTACCTGTTTTAAGTGAAGGGGTATGTGTTGGTGTAAATGATTCTTCTGTTACTTTTTTAAA
>CAXBIJ010000095.1:0-11502 GCA_963975675.1 uncultured Maribacter sp.
TGATTGGTTTCATCAGTATATTTTTGCTTACCTGATTTTTCTTCAATCTCAATAACTTTCTTAAAGGATGTTGCAGATTTCTCGAAAGCATCATTATTTCCTTTTTTAGCCAAATCACTGTAAATTTTACCTTTAGTAAAATAATACTGCGTCTGTATTTTTTCATCTGCAGCGCCAATAGTACCAGAAGCTGCCTCGATTGCTGTTTTAGCTGCTGCTGTATCTCCAGCCTTCAATGCCTTTTCAGCATCTTTTATTTCATTCTTTTGTGCAAAACCGACCATTGTAAATGTCAATGCAGCTACAAGTAAAAACCTATTTTTCATTTTTAATATATTAATTATTAGTGTTTAAAATTTAGATGTTTATTCTTCTGAATCATCTGGCTCATTAGTATCAATCTCCGTGCCGTTTTCAGTATCTACCTCAATATCAAGTACTTCCGATTCCTCAAAATCATCTTCATCTTTCATTACCTTGGCAACTGCGGCTATTGAATCATTCCCTTTAATGTTTATCAATTTAACACCCTGCGTTGCTCTACCCATTACACGTAAATCCTCAACGCTCATACGAATGGCAATTCCAGATTTGTTAATGATCATCAAATCATCTGAATCGGTAACGTTTTTAATTGCAACAAGACCACCAGTTTTTTCTGTTACGCTAATTGTCTTAACACCTTTACCTCCTCTATTAGTAACTCTATAATCCTCTATACTAGAACGTTTACCATAGCCTTTTTCAGAAACCACTAAAATTTCATCTTCAAAATTATGAACAGAAACCATACCGATTACCTCATCCTTTTCATTGGCCAAAGTAATACCCCTTACACCAGATGCATTACGACCCATTGGTCTAGTTTTGCTTTCTTCAAAGCGTATTGCCTTACCAGATTTAAGACCTAAGAAAATCTCACTTGTTCCTGTTGTCAATTTGGCTTCTAATAACTCATCACCCTCACGAACAGTAATGGCATTAATACCATTTTGACGTGGTCTAGAATATTGCTCTAAAGATGTTTTCTTAACAACTCCTTTTTTAGTCGCCATAATAACAAAGTGACCGTTTACATATTCTTCATCTTTTAAATCTTGGGTGCAAATAAATGCTTTCACACTATCATCTTGCTCAATATTTATAAGGTTTTGAATAGCTCTTCCTTTTGAAGTTCTACTACCTTCTGGTATTTCGAAAACCCGCATCCAGAAACATTTTCCCTTTTGCGTAAAGAACAACATATATTGGTGGTTGGTCCCTACAAAAAGATGCTCCAAGAAATCTTCATTTCTAGTAGAAGATGCTTTTTGGCCTACTCCTCCTCTATTCTGAGTTTTATATTCTGATAATGGCGTTCTTTTAATGTAACCTGCATGAGAAATAGTAATCACCACTTGCTCATCAGGAATCATATCTTCCATGCTTAGGTCTCCGCCAGCAAAATTAATTACAGACCTTCTTTCATCACCATACTTATCTTTTATCTCTTGCAACTCATCTTTAATGATTTGCATTCTACGTTCCTTTTTATCAAGAATGTCTTTCAAATCTGTAATAAGAAGCATTATTTCATCGTACTCAGTTCTAAGCTTATCTTGCTCAAGACCGGTAAGTTGACGTAATCGCATCTCTACAATTGCCTTCGCCTGAATTTCACTTAGCTTAAAGCGTTCAATTAAGTTTGCTCGAGCTTCATCTGCATTGCTTGAAGCTCTTATAATGGCTATTACCTCATCAATATTATCTGAAGCAATAATCAATCCTTCTAAAATATGAGCGCGATCTTCTGCTTTTTTTAATTCAAATTGAGTACGCCTAACTACAACCTCATGACGGTGCTCAACAAAATAATGAATCATCTCCTTTACATTCAACAACTGTGGTCTTCCTTTTACAAGGGCAATGTTATTGACACTAAAAGATGTTTGTAATGCCGTATATTTATACAACATGTTAAGCACAATATTAGGTATTGCATCTCTTTTTAAGATGTAAACGATTCGCATACCATTACGGTCAGACTCATCTCTAATATTTGATATACCTTCAATTTTCTTATCATTTACAAGATCAGCAGTTTTCTTAATCATGTCGGCCTTGTTCACTTGATAAGGAATTTCATGAACAATTATACACTCCCTACCTTGAACCTCTTCAAAGGTTGCTTTAGCACGCATCATTACACGTCCTCTACCTGTATGAAAAGCTTCCTTTACACCATCATAGCCGTAAATAATACCACCTGTTGGAAAATCAGGTGCTTTAATATGAGTTATTAACTCATCAATTTCAATGTCATTGTTATCAATATAAGCAACGGTACCGTCAATTACTTCCGATAAATTATGTGGAGGCATATTGGTAGCCATACCAACAGCAATACCAGATGCACCATTAACCAAAAGACTAGGCACCCTAGTAGGTAGCACTGTAGGTTCTTTCAAAGAATCATCAAAATTCAATTGATAATCTACTGTCTCCTTTTCTATGTCGATTAGCATATCATCTGCAATCTTACGCATACGGGCCTCCGTATAACGCATCGCCGCAGGACTATCACCATCAATAGATCCAAAGTTACCTTGACCGTCTACAAGCATATAACGAAGACTCCATTCTTGAGCCATACGCACCATTGCATCATAAACAGAGGTATCACCGTGTGGGTGATATTTACCAAGTACCTCCCCGACAATACGGGCAGATTTTTTATGCGAGCTATTACTTCTAACCCCTAATTCATGCATTCCGAAAAGAACCCTTCTGTGCACTGGTTTTAAACCATCCCTGACATCTGGCAGAGCTCGTGACACAATGACCGACATCGAATAATCGATGTAGGCAGATTTCATTTCATCTTCAATATTAATAGGTATTAATTTTTCACCGTCAGCCATTTAAAATCTTCTGTTTTTTAATTAGTAAAAAAGCATGCCAATATACTTAAATCCTAGGCGTTTCAAGAATAAGTAGATTTAATAATATGATTTTTTATTAACAGTTGATTTTGAAATGTTAATTTTGAAGATATATGCTCATTTTAAAGCTTGAAGACTCACATTTCGTGGGAATTACAATAACTTTAACGATTATAGGTATGGTATTTGCCATGGATTGGATGAGATTTAGTAATTTTATAGTAGATAATATAGTATATGGATGATAATTTTTCCCCAAGAGTAAAGGATGTAATTGCATATAGCAAGGAGGAGGCATTGCGACTTGGTCACGATTTTATCGGTACCGAGCACCTAATGTTAGGGCTCCTTAGAGATGGAAACGGGAAGGCTATTAGCATTTTAGATGCTTTAGAAGTAGATCTTGAGCACTTACGAAGAAAGGTTGAAATACTCAGCCCTTCGAATCCAAACGCTAACGGTGTTCAAAAGGACAAAAAGAACTTACATTTAACAAGACAAGCTGAACGTGCACTAAAAACAACCTTTTTAGAAGCCAAACTCTTTCAAAGCTCTTCGATAAATACAGCTCACCTTTTGCTTTGTATTTTAAGAAATGAAAACGACCCTACCACAAAACTTTTACATAA
This sequence comes from uncultured Maribacter sp., assembly GCA_963975675.1. Classification (GTDB taxonomy): domain Bacteria; phylum Bacteroidota; class Bacteroidia; order Flavobacteriales; family Flavobacteriaceae; genus Maribacter. The sequence continues at coordinate 3,551 of CAXBIJ010000095.1, forward strand.
GTTGAAAGTAGATTATGATGGTGTTAAGGAGCAGTTCAAATTTATGATAACAAGTGACGACGATATGGTAGATGGCCCAACGGCCGAATCTTTCCCAAGTGATTCTGATGATACATCCGAAGGCAAGGAAAGTACCTTTGGTGCTACTTCAGGTCAAAAAGGAACTAAGAAATCTAAAACTCCTGTACTGGATAATTTCGGAAGAGATCTTACCCAAATGGCAGAAGAAAATAAATTGGATCCTGTTGTTGGTCGTGAGAAAGAAATTGAACGAGTTTCTCAGATTCTTAGTCGTAGAAAAAAGAACAACCCGTTATTAATCGGTGAACCCGGAGTGGGTAAAAGTGCTATAGCTGAAGGGCTTGCACTACGAATTATCAATAAAAAAGTTTCAAGAATTCTTTATAACAAACGAGTTGTAACCCTTGATTTAGCTTCTTTAGTTGCTGGCACAAAATATCGTGGCCAGTTTGAAGAACGAATGAAGGCGGTAATGAATGAACTTGAAAAAAATGATGATGTTATTTTGTTCATTGATGAAATTCATACCATAGTTGGTGCAGGTGGTGCAACAGGAAGCTTAGATGCTTCAAACATGTTTAAACCAGCATTGGCAAGAGGTGAAATTCAATGTATTGGCGCAACTACCTTAGATGAGTACAGACAGTATATCGAAAAAGATGGTGCATTAGAACGACGTTTTCAAAAAGTAATTGTTGAACCTACTACCGTTGATGAAACAATTGAGATATTACATAATATTAAGAGTAAATACGAAGACCATCATAATGTAACTTACACTGATGAAGCAATTGAAGCTTGTGTTAAGTTGACAAATAGATACATGACAGATCGCTTTTTACCTGACAAGGCCATAGACGCCCTTGATGAAGCTGGATCACGTGTACACATTGTTAATATGGACGTTCCAAAACAAATTCTTGAATTAGAAAAGAAATTGGAAGATGTTCGTGAGCTAAAAAATAGCGTTGTCAAAAAGCAAAAGTATGAAGAAGCCGCAAAATTACGCGACGACGAAAAAAGCTTAGAGAAAGAACTAGCCATCGCTCAAGAGCGTTGGGAAGATGATAGCAAACTGAATAAAGAAACAGTTAGTGAAGATAATGTTGCCGATGTTGTTTCTATGATGAGCGGTATACCTGTTAACAGAATTGCTCAAACCGAGAGTAACAAATTAGCTGGTTTACCCGACCTTATTAAATCTAACGTTATAGGTCAAGACGAAGCTGTCGCAAAAGTATCTAAAGCAATACAACGAAATAGAGCCGGACTTAAGGACCCGAATAAGCCTATAGGATCGTTTATATTTTTAGGACAAACGGGAGTTGGTAAAACTCAGTTGGCTAAGGTATTGGCTAAGGAGCTTTTTGATTCAGAAGATGCACTTATTCGCATAGACATGAGTGAGTATATGGAGAAATTTGCCATCTCAAGATTGGTTGGTGCACCTCCAGGATACGTAGGTTATGAAGAAGGTGGTCAATTGACAGAAAAAGTTAGAAGAAAGCCTTATTCAGTAATCCTATTAGATGAAGTCGAAAAAGCGCATCCAGATGTGTTCAACATGCTTTTACAAGTATTAGACGATGGCTATTTAACAGATAGCCTTGGTCGCAAAATCGATTTTAGAAATACGATTATTATAATGACATCAAATATTGGTGCTCGACAATTGAAAGACTTTGGCCAAGGTGTTGGTTTTGGCACAGCGGCTAAAAAATCTCAAGAACATTCACATCAAAAAGGAGTTATTGAAAATGCACTTAAAAAAGCGTTTGCTCCTGAATTTTTGAATAGAATTGATGATGTAATTGTATTCAATGCACTAGAAAGAGAGCATATTCACCAAATCATTGATATTGAACTTGCCAAACTGTTTAGAAGAATTAAAGATATAGGGTATCATTTAAATCTTTCAGACAGTGCAAAAGATTATATCGCCGAGAAAGGTTTCGATAAGCAGTACGGTGCAAGGCCACTTAAAAGGGCTATACAGAAATATATCGAAGATGCTTTAGCAGAAGAAATTGTGAATTCTAAACTTAAAGAGGGAGATACTATATTTATCGATCTTGATAAAGAAAGTGAAGAATTGACTATTAAAATTGAAAAAGCTGAAGAAGAGACTCCTAAAACGTAGTACTATTCTGGATATAATTTATAATAAAAAGGAGCCCTACAAAAGGCTCCTTTTTCGTACAAAGAATTTTTAATTGTAAGAAATAAAATACAGGTAATACCCGCCACACGCAGTACGAACGATATTTACGCGTTTAAACTAATAATTTATCCCATAATTAAAGTTCCCTATACTTTCGCTTCAGACATACTATATTAATACGAGCAGAATGAAAATTGGATCCTCCAAAAAGAAGAAAGTAATCGTACGAGAATACGAGTTAGAAGTAGGTAAAATTCAAGTATTTGAAAATTACATGGTATCCATCTTTGATGAAGGAGCTACGCTAACACTTGAAAGGGCATATCAAATAATTGGTATATCAGAAATACATTTTAGGGATAAAAATTTCGGATTTATAAGTCTTCGTAAAAATTCATTCGCAATTGACCCAACCATCTATAACTATTTAAAACAACTAAACAACCTAAAAGCATTTGCCATCGTTTCGGTTAAAGAAATAGACATGCATAACTTTAAGATTGAAAAATTATTTTATAAAAAGCCAATGAAGTTTTTTATAGAATATGAAAATGCACTTAGATGGGTTAAAAAAAGAGTTAATTCTTAGTCCCATTAACAATTACTTAGAATTGAAATATATTAGTTTTCTTTCGATTCCTCAACTACAGGCTGTTCAGGTATTTTAAATAAATCTAGATAAGCACTTCCAATACTAGTTATGAGGCTTGAGGCCACTAAAGATTGATAACCCGAACTTTCTACGGCTAAATCACCCGCTTTACCATGTAGGTAAACTCCGAAAACAGCAGCATTCAATGCTGAATACCCTTGAGCTAGTAGTCCAGTTATAATTCCTGTTAATACATCACCACTACCTGCAGTTGCCATACCAGGATTTCCTGTGGTATTCACGTAGCCTTTATGATTTTGCACAACTATGGTATGTGCCCCTTTTATTACTACAATACATTTATACTTTTTACTGAATTTCTTAACCTTTCCTAACTTTTCAAAATCATCTTTCCAAGTTCCTATCAATCTTTCCAACTCTTTGGGGTGAGGAGTTAAAATGGTGTTTTCAGGAATGTTCTTTAACAGTGTTTTGTTTTTCGAAAGTATATTTAAAGCATCGGCATCAAGCACCAATGGTTTTTTATTCATGCTCAAAAAATCGGTAAAACCAGCAACGGTTTTATCATTTGTACCCATCCCTACTCCGATTCCGACAACAGTAGGCTCCAAATCAAACGCTAGGGTTTCAAGCACTTCTTCGTTAGAATCTGTTATCACCATCACTTCTGGTAGAGATGTCTGAAGAATAGAATTCCCTATTTTCGGCACATAGGCAGTTACTAAACCACTACCCGCATGAAGGGCCGCATTTGTTGCTAAACAAACAGCGCCTATTTTACCGTAACTACCCCCAATAATAAGAGCATGTCCGTAAGTACCTTTATGAGCATATTTCTCACGTGGTATATAAATACTTAACGCTTCATTTTTGCCAATAAGCTCATAGTCAGTTTCAGTAACCTTCAAATACTCTGGATCTAAGCCTATGTCCAACACCTCCCATTGTTCTATAAACGGACCGGTTTGAGGTAAAAAGAATACCAGTTTCGGTGTTTGAAAACTTAGTACAAAATTAGATTTCACAATAGCCTCTAAATTCTCTGAACCTTGGTCGGCAAATAAGCCTGATGGAATATCAATAGATAAAATAAAAGCCTCGGACTTATTTAAATGTTGAATAACTTTAATAACCCAATCGTCTGGTGTTCTATTCAGACCTATCCCGAAAATACCATCAACTATAATATCATCCTTCCCTATTTCTGGAAGTTCATCATCTGAACTCATGAAACTAGGCCAATATTTTCGAGCTTTTAACCTGTCTAGATTTATTAAAAAATCTTTAGAACGTTTTTCACTATAATTAATAACGTAAACTGATATATTATAACCATGATCTAATAAATGGCGAGCTAAGGCTATACCATCACCGCCATTATTTCCTATACCACAAAACAAATGAATTTTTACAGGAGCACCTTGCATACGCAAATGAATCCAATTAAACAACTGTAAAGCAGCACGTTCCATTAACTCGCTACTAACAATTTCTTCTTTTTTAATAGATATCTGATCTGCTTTATAAATCTGTTTTGTACTATATAATTTCATTCTTAATTTATTTTACAGCTAATAATTAACGATTACGCAAAAAATTGTGGAATCATTTGATAGCGATATCAAATGTACTACTTTTGGTGCTCAACCATTTATATTATGGACTGCGATAAGACAGGCATAAATTTCGAAATTACTTCACCTGCCAATTTTAATGGCACTACGATTACATGGTTCACCCCTTGTGGGTCTTAACTATATTTCTCTGTCTCTGTGTTTAATTACACCATTTCTTAAATAAAAAGTCAATATTTCAATAGTATGAAAGTTCTAAAATTTGGTGGTTCATCTGTAGCCAAACCTGAAAATATAGTAAAGATTAAAAATATAATTTCTACCTATGAAGACCAAATAATATTGGTGGTCTCTGCTCTTGGTGGAGTTACTGATTTATTGTTGCAAGCGGGCACAATGGCTTCTTCACAAGATCAATCTTATAAAAATGTACTTACCTCTCTTGAGGAAAGGCATCTTACAACAGTTAAAGAATTACTACCTGTTACAGCACAAAGTAAGGTGCTCAGCAAAGTGAAAAGTGAGTTTAATGTTTTAGAAACATTATTAGAAGGAGCTTATTTCATTGGAGAAATAACCCCAAAACTTTCTGACAAAATTGTAAGTTATGGAGAATTACTGTCATCTTATATCATCAGTGAATACCTAATTTCTGAAAAATTAGATGCCGAATTTAAAGATAGTCGAGACCTAATTATCACACATAAAGCGAATGGCAAGAACGTGGTGAATTTCACGAAAACCAATGCCAATTGTATAGCCTATTTTAATTCATCGCATAAGAAAATTACCGTTTGCCCAGGTTTTATAGCTACGTCAGAAGAAGGTGTTTCTACTACTTTAGGCAGAGGAGGTTCAGATTATACTGCAGCAATTTACGCAGCTGCCATTGATGCTGAAATTTTAGAAATTTGGACAGATGTGAGCGGCATGTATACTGCCAATCCGAAAATGGTAAAACAAGCCAAAGCAATACCTCATATATCTTATGAAGAAGCTATGGAATTGTCTCATTTTGGAGCAAAAGTGCTTTATCCACCCACCATTCAACCAGTATTATCAAAAGGAATTTCGATAGTAATAAAGAATACGTTTAGTCCCGATGATGCTGGAACATTAATTACTAAATCTAAAAACGAAAAAGGTAAAACCGTAAGAGGCATAAGTCATATCGGCAATATTGCCCTATTATCGTTAGAAGGCCCTGGTATGGTTGGTATACCTGGTATATCTAAACGTTTTTTCGAGGTATTATCACAAGCAGACATAAGTGTGGTATTGATTACTCAGGCGTCTTCTGAACATTCTATATGTGTAGGTATATCTGCTAACGATGTTGAAAAAGCGGTAAGTATTGTAAACGAAGCTTTTGAGTATGAAATAGAAAGGGGACGTATAAAACAAGTCATTCCAGAAAAGGATTTAGCTATTGTAGCCTTAGTTGGTGACAATATGAAAAGCCACCAAGGATTAAGTGGTAAAATGTTCAGTACCCTTGGTAAAAACAATGTAAATATTCGAGTAATTGCACAAGGTGCTTCAGAAAGAAATATCTCTTGTATTATCGATGAAAAAGATGTAAAAAAGGCATTGAACGCTTTACATGAAGAATTTTTTGAAGAGAACATAAAACAGCTAAACCTATTTGTAATGGGTGTTGGAAATGTTGGCGCTAAATTTTTAGAACAAATAAGGGAGCAACGTAAATTCTTAAAGGAGAATTTAAAATTAAACATAAGAGTTATTGGTATGTCTAATTCTCGAACAATGATTTTTGATGAGAAAGCAATAGACCTAAATGACTGGCAATCGAAATTAGCTGAAGGAGAGAAGGCAGATAAAGCAAAATTTTTGGAATTGGTAAATACCTTAAATTTTAGAAATAGCATTTTTGTTGATAACACAGCCAGTGAAGAAGTTTCAAACACCTATAGTGAGTATTTAGGTAACAGTATATCAGTAGTTACTTGTAATAAGATTGCTTGCTCTTCGGCCTATGAAAATTATTCAAACCTTAAATCATTGGCAAGAACTTATAACGCACCATTTTTATTTGAAACTAATGTGGGAGCTGGCTTGCCTATTATTGATACTTTAAAACATTTAATAGCATCAGGTGATAAAATTCTAAAGATTCAGGCAGTGCTATCAGGAAGTTTAAATTTTGTTTTTAACAATTTTAATGAGAACACTACCTTTCACGATGTTGTAAAACAGGCTCAAGAAGAAGGCTATACCGAACCAGACCCAAAAATAGATTTAAGCGGGGTTGATGTAATGCGGAAAATATTGATTTTAGCAAGGGAAAGCGGTCATCAATTAGAAATAAGCGATATTAAAAATAATCCGTTTTTACCTGAAGAGAGCTTAAATACTAGCAACAATGAAGATTTTTTCGCCTCTTTAATAAAAAATGAATCCCATTTTCAATCTTTATTTACAAGTGCTAAAAAAGCAGATAGTAAATTAAAATATGTAGCTCAGTTTGATGAAGGTAAAGCAAGCGTTGGTCTACAAGAAATACCAAAAGGGCATGACTTTTATAATTTAGAAGGTAGTGACAACATCGTACTTTTTTACACAAAACGTTACCCAAATCAGCCCTTAATTATTAAAGGTGCGGGTGCAGGCTCAGCAGTAACCGCTTCGGGAATATTCGCGGATATTATTAGAATAGGTAACTTTTAAGACAAAAAACCAAATCACAAAATGAACCAAAACGAAATAAAAGTTTTTTGCCCTGCAACGGTAGCAAATATTTCATGTGGCTTCGATGTTCTTGGCGTTGCTTTAGATTCGGTCGGTGATGAAATGATTGTTAGAAAAGTTCCTCAAAAGGGAATTCAAATCACCAAAATTTCAGGACAAGATTTACCTAAAGAAACTTTAAATAATGTAGCTGGTGTTGCAGGTAATGCTTTCCTTTTGGCTGCTGATTATGATGGTGGATTTGAAATTGAAATATATAAAAAAATAAAGCCTGGTAGTGGTATTGGCAGTAGTGCAGCTAGCTCTGCTGGTGCGGTTTGGGCAATGAATCATCTTTTAGGTAATCCGTTCAATAAAACCGAATTAGTGAAATTTGCTATGGAAGGGGAACGCCTGGCCAGTGATGTTGCCCATGCCGATAATGTAGCTCCTGCCCTATTTGGAGGCTTCACTCTAGTACGTAGTTATAATCCATTGGATATTGTAACCATACCGGCGCCATCTGAATTGTATGTTACCATAATACATCCACAGATTGAAATAAAAACGTCCGATTCTAGGAAAATATTGAAGACCACTATCTCCATGGAAACTGGAATAAAGCAATGGGGAAATGTTGGCGGACTGGTAGCTGGTTTGTTTAAAGAAGATTACGAACTAATTGGCCGTTCATTAGAAGACCATATTGTGGAGCCTATTCGCTCTATCTTAATACCAGGTTTTGATGAAGTCAAAAAAGTATCTTTAGAAGCAGGTGCTTTAGGCTCAGGTATTTCAGGATCTGGACCTTCAATTTTCGCTTTTAGTAAAGGAAAAGAGACTGCTTTAAAAGTCGGTAATGGCTTTACGGCAGATGTTGATATCGGCCCGCTTA
>CAXBIJ010000096.1:0-11408 GCA_963975675.1 uncultured Maribacter sp.
TCAGTAATTTTATATTGTTGCGTTATACCAAAAATAGTTTCCTTTTTCCTTACCCTATGGGTGGTATAACCTATTGGTTCTCTGGCAACAATAGAATCTTGTATCCTATTATTAGCAATACCTGAAACTGAAGTAGTAGGCTTGGAAGCAATTTTAGCTCCTGGTACCACCAAAATAGTATTAGGCCTTAATTGCTGACCTTCTTTTATCTCTTTATTATACTGAAGTATATTGGCAGGTGTAACTCCGTACATTTTAGAAATGCTTTCTAAAGTTTCGCCCGACTTTACCTCATGAGTATTGAACTTTTGACCCATGGCCGTGCACGAGACCAATAAGCAAAATGCCCCAATAATGTAAACTTGATTAAATATATATCTCATATTATTCCCATTCTATTGTTGCTGGAGGTTTTGAACTTATATCATATACGACACGATTTACTCCAGGGACTTTATTAATGATATCATTTGACGTTTTTTGTAAAAACTCATAAGGTAAATTCACCCAATCAGCAGTCATACCATCTGTACTTTCGACAGCCCTTAAAGCTACACATTTTTCATAAGTACGTTCGTCGCCCATTACCCCTACACTATTTACAGGCAGAAGCATTGCGCCAGCTTGCCACACTTTATCGTATAAATCCCACTTTTTTAATCCGTCTATAAAAATTGCATCTACTTCTTGCAAAATGGCCACTTTTTCTGGCGTGATATCTCCAAGAATTCTAATTGCCAAACCTGGACCTGGAAAAGGATGTCTACCCAATAATGCTTTGTCAATACCTAAACTTGCCCCTACTCTTCTAACTTCATCTTTAAATAGCATTTTCAAAGGCTCCACAACTTTTAATTTCATAAAGTCAGGCAAACCACCAACATTGTGATGACTCTTTATTGTTTGTGACGGACCACCAGTTGCAGAAACCGATTCTATAACATCTGGATAAATAGTACCCTGAGCCAACCATTTTGCACCTTCTACTAAATGAGATTCATCATCAAAAACTTCTATAAATACACGACCTATTATTTTTCTCTTTGTTTCTGGATCACTCTCCCCTGCCAAATCATTCAAAAAACGTGCCGAAGCATCGACTCCTTTTACATTAAGTCCCATACCTTCGTATTGTTTCAATACCTCAGTATATTCGTTTTTTCTTAGAAGTCCGTTATTTACGAAAATACAGTGAAGGTTTTTACCAATAGCCTTATGCAATAAGACCGCTGCCACCGAAGAATCTACCCCACCAGAAAGTCCTAATATTACTTTTTCATCGCCAATTTTCTCTTTTAATTCTGCTACTGTTTTACCTACAAAAGCATCCGGAGTCCATGACTGTTCCATCTTGGCTATCTTAACCAAGAAATTTTCTAAGAGTTGTTTTCCATCTGTTGAATGATATACCTCTGGGTGAAATTGAATAGCATAGGTTTCCTCACCATTAAATTTAAATGCAGCATTCTCAACATCATGGGTGCTTGCTAATAATGTAGTGTTCGCTGGCAGGTGCTTTATTGTATCTGCATGGCTCATCCAAACTTGACTGCCTTTACTTATTTTATCTAAAAACGGATTATTATCTACTACAAAACTAAGATTAGCTCTACCATATTCTCTGGTATTAGATTTTTCAACACTACCACCGTTAAAATGTGCCAGGTATTGCGCACCATAACAAACACCCAATAATGGTTTTAAACCACGAATTTCAGATAAATCAGGATGGACCGCATCGTCTCCCCTAACTGACAAAGGCGATCCTGAAAGAATCACTGCTTTATACTCAGAAAGGTCTTTTGGTAATTTATTATACGGTTTAATTTCAGAGAAAATATTCAGCTCACGTACACGTCTACCAATCAATTGGGTGTATTGTGAACCAAAATCTAATATTAGGACTTTATTTTGCATGGGCAAAAATAGCAAATTGACCGTTCTTGAAAAGTATCTTTTAGTTATATTTAAACTGGATTTCAATATTTTTTATGAAACATGTAAGTGCTATAATTTTTGGAGCAGCAATTATCATTGCTGCCTATTTTTTGGGAAATGCTTATGTACAAAGAGCTAGCCCGCCACAAATCATATCAGTAACCGGTTTAGGCAATGAAAATTTCACTTCTGACCTTATTGTTTGGGAAGGTCAATTTTCTACCAATAGCACGGTTCTAAAAACAGCTTTCGACCAATTAAATAATGATAAAGAGATTGTACGCCAATATTTAGTTACAAAAGGAATTGAATCGGGCAGTATTATCTTTAATAGCGTTCAAACTACTGAAATGCGTGATAACCAATATGAAAATGGTAATTATGTTGGAAGTATTTTTCGTGGGTATCAATTAATACAGACACTAAATATTGAATCTGAAAACGTTGCTTTAATTGAAAACGTTTCTCGCGAAATAACAGAACTATTAAATAAAGGAGTACAATTCAACTCTTCTCCGCCAAGATACTACTACACGAAACTTGCTGATTTAAAAATTGAAATGATTTCTAAAGCTACAGAAGATGCACGAATACGTGCCGAGAAAATAGCTGAAAATGCAGGTAGTCATTTAGGTGATTTAGTTTCTGCAAATATGGGCGTGTTTCAGATTACAGGTCAAAACTCTGGAGAAGATTACAGTTGGGGAGGTGCCTATAACACCTCTTCTAAAAACAAAACTGCATCAATTACTATGCGTCTAGAATATAAGGTGAAGTGATAATTCTACTTTAATCCATTGGTTTTATTGACCTGGTAAAGAATTAGTTATATGACCACTTACACATCTTAATAACTTATATTTTAAAACAAAAAAAGCCCGGGAATCACCCGGGCTTTCTATTCAACCAACCATTAAATCGAATACTTTAAAAAAAAATCTTTCTCATAACAACTTGTATTCAAAAGCTAAGTCGAGATACTTTCAATAACCTTACAATTTAAAAAAAGAAAGCTCAGGAACCACCCTGAGCTTTCAACTAAATCAAAAACCAACTTTAAACCAAAATCGAAAAATTGAATTAATTCAATTTCTTTTTCATAGCTCTTTATTATATAACAACCAACACAGCTTTTACCCTACTTTTAAATCCTATTATTTTTACCTTTAGAAAAACTTATGTAATGACAGATTCCTTTTTTGAAGAGCTTAGCAAGGAAATTTTGAATGGAGTTGAAGAAAAAGGTCATCCATTTAGATTCATTACCATGGCAACTGTTGGCAATGAAACTATTGCCAGACTACGGACGGTAGTTTTAAGACACGTTTCGAAAGACCTTCAATTAACGATTTATACCGATAGTCGGTCTCAAAAAATAAATCATATTAAAGAGAATAACCAAGTAAGCCTTCTACTGTATCATCCTGAAAAATTATTACAACTTAAAATAGAAGGTGTTGCTGAAATAATTTCTGATACCGAAAAACTAAAAACGTATTGGAATAATATTCCCGAAAACAATAGAAAAGATTATATCACTACTATTAGCCCTGGAAGCAACATTACTAATCATGACCAAATTGAATATATAGAGGATGAAAACTATTTTGTAATGATAGAAATTACACCTACCAAAATTGAATACTTAAAACTAAAGAGACCCAACCATATTCGTATAGAATTCAATCAAGCAAATGATGCTTGGAAAGCTTCTTTTCTAGTTCCTTAGTATACCAAAAAGTATAAATTTACTTTTTCCTTGCTATAACCAATAATACTGTTAATAGATACACTCTTTTTGTTCGCGGTCTCAATAATAAAAATTTGTATTGATTTCATTTATATCCTGTACTCACAACGAATAATCTTCAGAAGAAAAGATAGTTGACTTAGGATGTAATAACCGTAAAATTCAATTCTAATGGGTTCAGCGCCTCGAATAATATAGGCAGTAACTCTTTACCATATTCTAAATAAAATTCAGAAAAATTAAGCTGGCGTTCTTGCAAAGATAGATTAGGAAAAAGTTCGTTCTGAATATCTGTTAAACGAACCACCTGATCCTTCAGCTTTCTTTTTTGTGCTTTCAATAAGCGCTTTTCTAAGGCGTCTAATCCTTTTTTCTGCTTTACTTCTTGAGCCTTAACTGCACCTAAAAACGACTTATCGGTTTTTTCAGTAAGTGTGTACATTTCTTTAAACTGACTTTCAAGTAGCTTTTTCTGAGGACCAAAATCGATGTCGATATTTGAAATTTCTCGAATCTTTTTATTTATTAAACTACTCTGTTTTAAAAATATATCTGAAGTTGATATATTCATTCGCTTTAATTTATCTGCTTGCTTTTCGGTGATAATCAAAGCCGAATTTCTAACTAACAAAATTGGAAAAGGTACATTCATTGCATCGAAGGCAGCCTTGAGCTCTAACCAATAAGCAATTTCACCACCACCACCTATATAACATAGATTTGGCAGTATTACTTCTTGATATAAAGGTCTGGCTATTACATTCGGAGAAAACCGTTCAGGATAAGTTTCCATCTCACCAATCAATTCATCTTTTGAAAAGGAAATTGAAGTATCATTAACAACATACTTGCCTTTACTCTCTATTATTCTTTCGCGAATACCATCGTTTAAATAAAAATAATTGATTTCACGCGGGTTTACTTGCACCGAATAATCGGTTGAAATTTGCTTCATTTCTTCAATTGTCTTAGATACAAACTCAAATGCAGTCTGGTCAAAAACATCTTTCTTAATGTAAGGAACAAGCAGTTTTTTCAAGTTCTTATCATCACCATCAACAATAACTAGTCCGTAATCCTTAAAAAATTCATTAGCCAAATACCAAGTTGCATCTGTAAGATTCCCATGCTTTAAATATGCATTTTCAAACAACTGTTTCAACTCTTTGGCATTATTACTATTGCCTAATGCATTTGCAAATAATGTAAAAACCTCATCTAACCCTTCTGTTGCTAAATGCCCTACTGCACCAGATGCTTGCTTATTCCATTGAAACTTCAATCCTTTGAAATTGAAATAATTAATTTCGTCAAAATCATGATCCTCAGTGGCCATCCAATAAATCGGTACAAAATTATTTTCTGGATACTCTTTCTTAAGTTGCTTTGTCAGATTAATCGTAGAAATAATTTTATATAAAAAATATAATGGTCCCGTAAACAAATTTAATTGATGGCCTGTTACGATTGTAAACGTATTATGCTCTTTTAAAAGTTCAATATTAGAAGATGTACTTTTAGATTGATTTGTGTTTTTGTATTGATTCAACATTGAATTATACAGCACATTTCTATGTTCTTCTGTGAAGTGTTTTCTCTTCTCTTCTATTTGTCCTTTAAAACTTTCTATATCAGGAAACCGATTATATAAAGGTCTTAGGTTAGAATCTGCAGCAATATAATCGCAAATCAGTTTTGAAAAATAACCGGTCTTTTCTAAAGGCAAACAATCAATATCCATATAAAAATTAAAACTAGGTAAATATAAAACCCTTTCGTTTTACATTTCCTAAATATAAGTTAATTACAACAAGTATTAAATACTCAATTACTCGGCGAAATACCTGTTTTATACAGCAAAATTTACATAATATTTAATAGATTTGGCTAGAACAGATTACAAACCACCTTATGAAACAAATTTTACGCTACGCACTTGTACTTATACCTTTATTCAGTTTAGCCCAATTAAAATCTCCTTCTGAGTTTTTAGGCTATGAACTAGGAACACAGTTTACTAGACATCACGAGGTTGTTGATTATTATAAATACGTATCGCAGGCCGAGCCAAATCGTATGAATCTTATCGAATACGGTAAAACCAATGAACGTAGACCGTTACTATTAGCTACTATTTCTACCAAGGCAAATATGGATAACCTTGAAGAACTTAGGTTAGAACATATGAAAGGTATTAAAGGCGAAGGCACTTCTGAAAAGGCAATTGTTTGGCTTAGTTACAATGTTCACGGTAATGAAAGTGTTAGTACCGAAGCCTCAATGCAAACCATTTACGATTTATTGACCACTAAAAGCAGTTACCTCGAAGATGTAGTTGTATTAATTGATCCATGTATTAACCCAGATGGTCGTGATCGCTATGTAAACTGGTACAACCAATTTAAAAATTCACCGAACCAAGTAGACCCAAATAGCAAAGAGCATCATGAAAATTGGTGGAGTGGTCGTAGTAATCATTACATGTTCGATTTAAATCGTGATTGGGCTTGGCTAACACAGGTTGAAAGCCAGCAACGCTTAAAACAATTTAATAAATGGCTACCTCATGTACATGTAGATTTTCATGAACAAGGCGTTGATAACCCATATTATTTTGCTCCTGCCGCAGAGCCGTTTCATGAAGTTATTACTGGCTTTCAAAGAGAATTTCAAAAAACTATAGGCAAAAACCATGCGAAGTATTTTGATGAGAATGGATGGTTTTATTTCACAAAAGAGGTTTTCGACCTTCTTTATCCAAGTTATGGAGACACCTACCCAACTTACAACGGGGGTATTGGTATGACCTATGAACAAGGTGGTGGTGGCCGAGCCGGATTAGGAATTATCACTGGTATTGGAGACACCCTAACGTTAAAAGACCGTATTGCACATCATCACACAACTGGTTTGTCGACTGTAGAAGTCGCCTCAAAAAATATTAATAAGTTGAATGATGAATTTAAAAAGTTTCATATTAAGAAAGATTATAAGTACAAAAGTTATGTGCTAAATGGCAATCCTGATAAATTAGAGGCATTAACTGATTTATTAAGTCAACATGAAATAGAATATCAGGTTGGTGAAAACACTACCGTTAAAGGTTACAACTACAATACAGGAAAATCGGGAACTTTAAAAAGTACTAATAACAGCATAGTTATTTCTTTAGACCAACCCAAAAGCACTTTGGTTAAAGTATTATTTGAACCAATGGCAAAATTAAGTGATTCTGTTACTTATGATATTACTGCATGGTCATTGCCATATGCTTATGGCTTAGACGCTATTGCAAGTGAGAATAATGTAAGTAAAACATATCCACCACATAATGGCATTGAATACGGAGTTATTCAACCCCATAGCTATGCATATTTAGCAGATTGGAACAGCATGAAAGATGCTAGATTTTTAGCTGAACTATTACGCAATAATATTCGAGTTCGTTACGCCCACAAACCTTTTACATTAGATGGTATTTCTTATGAGCGCGGAACACTTATTATTACTGATAGTGATAATAAGAATCTAAAAAATTTCAATACCATATTAACTAATGCCTCTAAAAATCATAATAAAAACCTAACCTCAACCAACACAGGTTTTGTAGAAAGCGGTAAAGACTTTGGTTCTGGCTATGTTGATGTCATTCAGAATTTGAAAATTGCCGTACTTTCAGGTGAGCCTACATCGACCTTGCGTTTTGGAGAAATATGGAACTTTTTTGAGCAACAATTAAATTACCCTATTTCTGTACTGAATGAGGACTATTTCAGTAGAATTGATTTAACTACATATGATATTCTAATTCTACCTGATGGGTGGGGCTATAAAAGCTTTTTTTCAACTCATATCAAAGAAAAAATCAAGGATTGGGTAAAACGCGGAGGAAAACTAATTGTAATGGGTGGTGCTATTGATGCACTTACAGCATCAGATAAAGATTTTACCATTAAGGAAAAAGAAATCAAGAAAGATTCATCTAATACCATTTCATCTTTTGAAGTTTCTGAACGCGAGCAGATTAAATCTGCCATTACTGGCGCCATTTTCAAAGCTACGGTAGACAATACTAATCCTTTAGCTTACGGTTACGACAACACTTATTTCACGTTAAAATTAGGAGATAGAGCATACAAGTATTTAGAAAATGGTAGTGCTGTTTATCTTAGTGCCGGTGCCAACCAACCTGTATCTGGTTTTGCTGGCAGCGAAGCAAAAAAGAAAATTGCAGAAACATTAATTTTCGGAACAGAAGCATTGGGTAGAGGTCAAGTAATTTATATGATTGACAATCCACTTTTTAGAGGTTTTTGGGAAAATGGAAAGCTCTTTTTTGCCAACGCACTTTTTATGGTTAAATAAAAATATCTATGAAAGAATACAAAGTTGAAACCCTTATTTATTATTCTAAATTAACTTTTGATAAAAATCATATTGTCAATTCGTCGAACAAGGAAATTCAAGAAAAATTGAATAGTTACGCAAAAGAAGGCTGGCGTTTGGTTTCTACTGATGCCTCAAACTTTGGAGCAGCAATGTACATCTATTTATATTTTGAAAAATAGCCGCCAAGCATAGATTTTAATTTCATTCAAATATCCCTGAAATACTTTAACCTATTTCAGGGATATAATATTTACGATAGGGTGTGCGCAATAGCCAACATATTTAAATATTTTACGTTTATCTTGAGGTAACTTTCTATTAAAGCTTCAATAAACTAACCCTTATGGCTAACGACCAACATCAGATTAATCAGCTTTTACAAAAACTTGAACTTCTTCTTAAGAAGCAACAAGATTTTAATATTGAGGTCAATGAAATTCGTAGAGATATTCAAATACTAAGAAATACTCAAGCAATTAAGTTTAATCAAGTACAAGAAGAACCAACCATTGAGCCTGAAAAGGAACGTGTTATAGAACCTAATGCTTTCAATGAACCTAAATTAGTACAAACACAAAGCGAAGCAATTGATACTCCGATGGCGGTTCATGAAAAACCTACTCATAATCTAGTTAAGAATATTACCCCTCCTAAAGGAAAATCAAACCTTGAAAAGTTTATAGGTGAAAACCTCATCAATAAAATTGGAATTTTAATTACTGTAATCGGTGTTGTCATTGGTGCAAAATATTCTATAGAAAATAATTTAATAAGTCCGCTTACTAGAATAATTCTTGGTTACTTAATGGGGTTAGGGTTATTAGGTTTTGCTTTTAAATTAAAAGCAAAATATGAAAGTTACAGTGCTGTATTAGTAAGTGGCGCATTGGCCATCTTATATTTTATCACATTTGCAGCTTATGACCTTTATGGCCTTTTTCCTCAACTATTCGCATTCGGCATTATGCTATTATGTACCGTTTTCGGAGTCGTAGCGGCACTTAACTACAATAAACAAGTAATAGCGCATATTGGTTTAGCTGGTGCATATGGCGTACCATTTTTACTGAGCAATAATTCTGGAAACGCCTCAGTATTATTTAGCTACATGGCCCTTATAAATATTGGAATACTTGTCATCTCTTTAAAAAAATATTGGAAAGCGCTTTATTATGTCTCATTTGCCTTTACTTGGTTGATATATGGAGCTTGGTATTCGTTTAATAGTATAGCCGCAGACTTTTATATGGGCTTTACTTTTCTCACAGTCTTCTTTCTCAGCTTTTATGTAACATTTTTAGCCTTCAAATTGTTAAAATCTGAACAATTTAAGATTGGTGATATCATTTTAATTTTATTTAATTCATTCATTTTTTATGGATTTGGTATTGCTTGGTTATACGATTTTGATAATGGAGAGTCATTTTTAGGACTCTTTACTTTAGCTAATGCATTAATACATTTTTTGGTAACCTTATTCATTTTTAAGAAAAAATTAGCAGATCGAAAATTATTCTTTTTAACCTCTGGCTTTGTACTTACATTTATTACTATTGCTATACCGGTGCAATTAGACGGCAACTGGGTAACCCTCATTTGGGCCTTTGAAGCTGCGGTTCTTTTTTGGATAGGGCGAACTAAAAAGGTTTCGTTCTACGAACATTTATCTTACATAATGGTGGCACTTGCCATTTTAAGTTTGATTATGGATTGGACATATACCTATCAACAATATGGTATATATGACAGTATAACAACCTCGAAACCATTTTTAAACATCACATTATTAACCTCGTTACTTTGCGTTTCCGCTTTTGGGTTTATGACTTGGATTCAAACAAAATTTTATCTTGAAAAGAAAACTATAGCCAATAAACTAATGGAAGTTGGTCTGCCTGTTATGCTAATTCTAACTCTTTATTTCTCCTTTTATTTAGAAATTGATTATTACTGGAACAATGCTTTAGAAGCATCTAAAATACAGCTTTCAGAAACTGATGGTTATTATCCTTATTACAATTACAACCTAAGCGATTTAGGTACGGTATGGAAACTCTTGTACACAATACTGTTCATTAGTATGCTTAGCCTACTCAGTTCGCATAAAATTAAAAGTAAAGCTTTGGGCATAGTCGCTATTTGTTCTGGCTTATTAATTGTACTTGCATTTCTTAGTATCGGTCTTTATACACTTAGTGAGCTTAGAGAAAATTTTCTGTCGCCAGAGCTTTCTAAAAATTTTGAAATAAGTATTTACAACATATATATACGATATATAGGTTTCGGTTTTTTTGCATTTTTATTATTTGCAATTCGCACTTTAGTTCGACAAGACTTTATGAAAATCAATTATAAAGTGCCGTTCGAAATTGTAATGCACACTTCTATTATCTGGATATTGAGTAGTGAACTATTAAATTGGATGGACTTATCTGGTTCAGAGCAATCGTATAAATTAGGGTTGAGTATTTTATGGGGTCTTTATGCGCTTTTACTAATTGTCTTAGGCATCTGGAAAAAGAAAAAGCACCTACGTATTGGTGCGATAATTCTATTCTCTTTCACTTTGATAAAGTTATTTTTCTATGATATCTCATCATTAAATACTATTTCTAAAACTATAGTATTCGTCTCGCTCGGAGTTTTATTACTTATCATTTCATTTCTTTATAATAAATACAAACACATCATAACAGATGAAACCAAATTATAATCTATTCTTATTTTTTATCATTCTTACCACCTCATTTTGTTTTGGTCAGATGAAATCTTATTTAAAGAAAATAGAGCTAAAAGGAATAGAGAACCAATGGCATACTATTCAATTACCTAATGAAGTGTTTCAAAATATGAATTCGAATTTAACCGATATTCGAGTTTATGGAGTTACAGCAACAGATACCATCGAAGCTCCCTATATTCATAATGTTTCAAAAGCAGTAGATGCAAATTCATTCTCTCCTTTTAATTTATTGAATTCAGTCAATAATGCTAAAGGATATTTCTACACTTATGAATTAGAAGAAAATGAAACTATTAATGAGATAAAATTAAGTTTTAAAGACCAAAATTTTAATTGGCTAATAACTCTTGAAGGAAGTCAAAATCAACAAGAATGGTTTAGAGTTTTAGATGATTACCGCATTCTTTCTATTATGAATAATCAAACAGATTATTCATTTACTACTTTGAATTTTTCTGATGCAAATTTCAAATTTTACAGATTATTGATTAAAAGTGCTGAAAAGCCAAATTTAGAATCTGTAAGAATTTTAAAAAAAGCGAAAAAAGCCCCTCAATATCGTGAATACCCCATTAGGTCGTTTAACGT
>CAXBIJ010000097.1:0-11370 GCA_963975675.1 uncultured Maribacter sp.
TGGATTCTTCTTGCGGCCAAAGTGGTAATTATTCCGTTAGTATTCAGTTTTTTTTTGCTCTAATGTTAAAACCCATAGTATCCTTTTTTGAACTTAAATTTCATAGTCGAATTTTAGCAATATTTACGGCATATGTTTTAGCCGTTGCTCCACTTTTTATTTTAATTTTCTTCTTTTTCAATCAAACCAGAATTCTTTTTAGTGATTTGCCCTCGGTTCGAGACCGCTTGGCAGAAATGATGATTGTTATTTCTGATTGGTCAGACCAAAAACTAAGTTTAAAGGCTGATACAACTTCTAGTTGGGTATCTGAAAATGTGCTGGCAGCATCTGATTTTTCAATGGATATTATTAAGGGAAGCCTACAATCGACCACTACTGTATTGGCCCATTTAGTGCTTATTGTGGTGATTACCTATTTTATGTTATTATATAGTACGGCATTCAAAAATTTTCTATTGGTACAAGCAAATCTTGAAAACAGAAAAAGACTTGACCAATTTTTTGATAAGTTGCAATATCTCGCAAAACGTTATTTGTTGGGACAAGGCGTGGTTATAATAATTTTAGGACTTTTAATTGGGTCAGGGTTATGGATAATTGGTGTTCCTTATCCTTTCTTTTGGGGTTTTTTAGCAGGTTTTCTTGAAATTATCCCCTATATCGGTACTTCTATCGGCGGAATTTTACCCGTTTTCTACATGTTAATGATAGCCGATAATTTTTGGCAACCTTTAGCTGTAATTGGTCTTTATATAATTGTACAACAATTGGAGGGTAATTTAATTTCGCCGAACATTATGGGTACGAGCATAAGAATTAACCCCTTGTTTGTAATTCTAGGACTTTTTATTGGGGGTATATTATGGGGAATTCCAGGAATGATTTTAGCATTGCCGATTTTGGCGATGACAAAAGAAATATTTAGAAGTTTTGATATGTTTACACCATTGAGCTACCTAATGGAAGATGGTCTAGCCCGTAAAAAGAATGTTTTTTTAGAACTTTTCGATGAAGAAAAATATAGGGTTATTAACTTTTTTTTCCAAGAAAGGCAAGAATAATACAAAAATTTTACTCAAATCAGCTGACTTCATTTATTATATAAAATGGTTGTCTCACTTTTCTGAACAATGCTATGTCTAGGCCTATGAACCAAGCAATATATAAGGCAAACGTAATTTTTTGTATGACAGGAAGCGCCTTTATGAACATGCCGGTTTCGTAAATATAATAATTGGAAAGAAAGGTGAAGATACATACGACACCTAACAGAAATAATGTTTTATAGGCCGCTCTATAAAGTTCTAGACAACAAGAGATAAAAGCTATAACAGCGAATATGCCTGCTATTCGTACAATTATATCATGGTTGCCGAGTGCTAAAAATATAATGGTGAATATTGATAAATACCCCGAGACGCGCATAATCTTTTGAATGATATTTTTTGTTTCGAATAACTTTGGAAGTAAAGACCATAAAAAAAATATACCGGCACAAAGCAGGCATAAAGCTATTATAGCAAACGTTCGACCTTTATTTGGTTCGCCATTGATAGCATGTATATCTAATAAGTCACAAAGATAATTGTTCCAAAAACTAAAACCATTTGTATTTGGTTCTATCCAAGATCCCCCTGGATAGTGTATAGCTGCAATACAATAAAAAACAACGAATGATCCAATTCCAAATATCGGAAGCGACAAAAGAAATAGCTCGTTAGAATCTAACATGGGTTTAGTTTTCATGAACAGCTAATTGTAAATATGCTTTTATTGAAACTGTAAGTTATTTAAAAACAGAAACAGGAGGCCTATGGTCTCCTGTTTCTTTTGAAGTATTCGTTTTATTCTTTGCGTTCCGTCTATCCTTAAGTCATCTTATCGCTAAAATGATATAGGGGCGATTTAGGCAATTAACATTCCAAACACTTTCCGGCTTTTACTTCCTTGCGGCAATAGAAGCCTTTTCTTAATATGTTTATAAAAAGGACCAAAATACCAGAGTATCTGGTCCTTTTTTTGGTATCACAATTCTATGAATTTTGAATGCAGATAAAGCTTTAATGTACTAGCTACATTTTCGCTTATTTTTCTCTATCTAAGAAATGGATGCGATACCAGATATATGGCCGCTAAGGCATTGCTGCTTAGAAGCCTTAATTATTAGTTATAATTTTAAAGAAAAAGCAGGAAGTAGAAACTTCCTGCTTCTCATAAAGAATAGAATTCGTTGTAACCGTTTATCAATCTTTTAAACCACCTTATTGCTAAGTTAATCTAACATATCGATTTGGGTAGCGACTGTATTTCCTTCTTTACTATGACTTGTACCATCTTGCGATAATACAAATCAATGCCTTTTTTTATAAGAAACCAAGTCACCGTAATGACTTGGTTTCTAAGAAGTTGGTATTTCACCATAAATACGCTTACACTGATTCTTTTATGTGATTATTGCTAAACTCAATTAGAATTCAAATGGTCTAAATGGGTATATTACCTTCTTCTTTTTGAATTGAACCTTGGTTCCCCCGAGCAAGATTCAAATGACTACTAATTTCAAAGAACATTATAATTGTTTATTATGATGCTAAATTAAGGCAAGCATAAGATCTTCAAAATGACCTAGGTCAGTTTGGTGAAAATTTTTCGGTTTTAGGAATTTTTAAAGCTAAATTCATGATTTTTCCCTTTCTTAATATTGTTGCTTTTAAGGTGTCACCGAACTGAAGATTATATATAATTGACCAAGCCTTTGTAAGATTTTTTTCATTGGTTAATGGTATTTCGTTAAAAGCTAATAAAACATCGCCACCAACAGCTAATTGATCCCCCTCGATATTTAATTGATAGAATGATCCTCTTAAGCCTAAATTTTCTCCTAAAGATTTTGGTGCAACTTTTTGAACCATTACCCCTGCACTTTGTGGCAAGTTCAAAATCTCTGCTAACGGCCCAGTAATGTAATAAGCCTCAATACCGGTCCAGAGAGGTCTTTCATCGCAAAGCAGTTCTTTGGCAATATTAGAGGTAGCTGCAAACGATATACCTTGAAATCCTTCAGAATGGCTTATAATGAAACTGGCAATACCAATAACTTCTCCTTTCATGTTAAATAATGGTCCGCCAGAACCGCCCTCGTTTACTGCAGCATCCGTTTGTAGGAATTCTGTTTTTATGAATCCGCTTGACATTTGTTTACGGGTATATTTCCCACTTATATATCCAACAGACAAAGAATGACCCAAACCAAATGGTGACCCGATGACAAAAACTTGATCGCCAATTTTGACTTTGTCAGAATCGGCTAACGTGACAACAGATAAGGGTGTGCTTTTCGCCTCGGTCAATCTAATTAAAGCTACATCAGCGGTAGGGTAAGAGTATAACACTTGTGCCGGTACTTCCTCCCCATCTGAAAAAACTACTTGAATCATGGATGCGCTTTGAACGATATGCGCAGCGGTCATGATATCGCCATCATTTGAAATCACGAAGCCAGACCCAAGGCCTTCAAGTGTTACCAAAGTTTTCATTTTTCCCTGACCAAAAATTTCGGGTTGCCAAGTTTTAATAAGTACAACAGATTTATTGGCCTCTTCATACAATTTGCTTATACTTTGAGAGGTCACTAACGTTACGAAGAAAAATGAAATTAAAAGTAT
This sequence comes from uncultured Maribacter sp., assembly GCA_963975675.1. GTDB lineage: Bacteria > Bacteroidota > Bacteroidia > Flavobacteriales > Flavobacteriaceae > Maribacter. The sequence continues at coordinate 3,669 of CAXBIJ010000097.1, forward strand.
AATCGTTTTCATGTTATATGATTGAAAATATTCACGCCAATTAATTATAAGTACTTCATGTTGAGGGTTCTTAGTGATTAAAGAATGGCTCTAGCATTGGTCGAATAATTTCTGTTTTTCACTATTACATAGTTGATTTTGCCTAGTGGTACGGTATATATTTTTTGATTTAAAACAAAAGTTAATAACATTAGGAAAGTAAAAGTGATTAATACTAGAATATCCATATTTCTAAATTCTAAAGTTGAAGTATATAAGAAATTAGTAGGTAAAGTAAGATTAGATAATTGCGTGTGAAATGACGTAAATCATGATTTTTTTTTAGCAATTACTATTTTATTAGTAGAAATAAATAAGCATGTCTATTCAATTTTAGTAAAATTTTTGAATGCGTGCTTGCTTTATAAAATAACAATAGCAAATTGTGATAATATTACATTTCGATTAAAGATTGTGTTGTTTTTGTTTATAATATGTTTTAAAAAATTGAAATAGTTTCCTACAAATATTAATTATTGTATCTTATTCTTCCTCAAAAGTTAGAACTTAATTAGTAGTACTATGATTAACATCCTTATTATAGAAGATGATAATGCTATTCGAGAAAATACTTCTGAACTTTTGGAACTCGAAGGTTTTGCGACAATGACGGCTTCTAATGGAAAGATTGGGTTAGAAAAAATTAAACGCCATTTGCCTGATTTAATCCTTTGTGATCTTCGTATGCCCGAAATGGATGGCTTTAATGTACTTAAAAATGTTGGTGAGTATCCTGATTTAAAAAGAATTCCATTTATATTCTTTAGTGCTAAATCTGAAAAAATGCAGATAAAGAAAGGCATGGATGCCGGTGCTGATGCTTATCTCGTGAAGCCATTTGAATTTCAAGAGCTTTTGGCAGCCATCGAAAAATGCATCAATAATAAAAAAGAAGTTTAATAAATAAAGTATAACCCTTCGAATAGATTATTTCTTTTCTTCATCAGATTATAACACAGTTTCTTTTATCTACCTGATTCAAATCATTTTGCTGCTTTAATACAATAGGTACTTTGGCAGAAAATTGATTGAACATGTATACTGCTGAAAATCATCCGTTACCAAAAACAATATTTGAATCTTTAATAGAGAAAAATGCCCTTTATTGTGTGTCTATATATCTATCTATGGATAAGCAAGGAATGGAACAAAATCTTCATTTGGCACAAGCATTGTTGAAAAATTGTTTAGAGGAAGTTCGAGTAGTATTGTTGCAACATCAACTACATGAGAATGAGATAGAAGATTACCTTGACCCAATAGCACAATTATTACATAAGGTAGATTTATGGCGTAACCCATCTGACGGACTCGTTATCTTTTTAGATTCGGAAGTGGGGCTACAATATTATCAGATACCAATACCTTTTGAAACACAAACTTTTGTTGCAAGTCATTTTTACTTGAAACCCTTGTTGCCGCTATACCAAAATGATGGTATCTATTATCTTTTGGAGCTAAGTCGTGATTATGTAAAACTATTTAAAGCATCAAGGTATCATTTTGAGGATCTATACGTTGAAGATTTTTCTCCTAAACGTTTAGAAGAGGCCGTTGGGTTCGATTATAGACCAAAAATGTTACAATTTAGAAGTGGACAGAATGTAGGTGGTGCAGGCGTATTTCACGGTCACGGGGAAGGAAAGGATGATGATAAAAAAGAATTGGTCAAATTTTTTAGGGCAGTTGATAAAGGAGTGAAAAAGACTATTGAAAATCAAAACGCCCCTTTATTATTGGCTTGTACCGATTACCTGCACAGTATTTATAAAAAAACAAGTTCATATAAAAACGTTTATGACCAGCATTTAGGTGGTGATCCAGAATTTAAAGTAAAGACTTTATTGCATCAAGATTCATGGAATTTAATAGAACCCCATTTTAAGAAAACTGAGTCTGATATGATACTGAAATTTAAAGATTTGTATCATACCCAAAAAACTTCGTATGAAACAGGCAATATAATTAGTGCTGCTTTAAATGGCGCTGTTGATACCCTTTTCATTGAAAACGATAGCGATGTTTTTGGCACGTTTGATTTAAAAACTAATAGAGTGACGATCGATGAATTAAAAGATAACAGTAATACTTCATTAACGAATTTGGCCGCTCTAGAAACTTTTAAGCAAGGTGGTAAGGTGTTTTTTTTACCTGCTGAAGATATGCCTGTAAATAATAGTCACCTAAATGCAATTTTTAGGTATTGAACCTTTTCTGAAAGGCATTTATTTAAATATTACCAGAAACTAAACGAGTTGAATCATTGTCAATGAAACGATTGATACTCTTAACTGGTTGATTTTTTTAATAACTAAAAAGAAAGACATGAAACTTAGATGTATCGTATTGGACAATTCCATTATACAGCAAAAGATAATGGAGAAAATGATAAATAACCATCCGAACTTAGTATTGTCTGGCATGTGTAGTAGTGTGTTAGAAGCCAATCATCATTTAACAAATAACAAAATAGACGTAATGTTTTTGGATGTGGAATTGCAATTTCTTTCCGGATTTGAATTTTTGGAGTCATTAGAAAATCCACCGCAAACAATATTGACTTCAAATAAACCGGATTATGCTGCAAAAGCGTTTGAATATAATATTTCTTATTACTTGTTAAAACCTATAACATCAATGCGATTTAAAATAGCGGTTGAAAAGGTATTAAAGCAACATTCCATTTTTAATCAGAAAATAGAAGAAGATGAATTCGTACTCGTAAAAAGTAATTTAAAAAAAGAAAAAGTAGTACTTCGAGATATTAAATGGGTAAGGGCAATAGGCGATTATATAAAAATTGTAACTGCAAAGCAGAATTTCATTGTTCATTTAACAATGAAGGGATTCGAAAAAATGCTACCAGAAGATAAGTTTCTAAGAATACATAAATCATATATTGTAAACCTTAAAAGTATTGAGAAATTCAGTTATAAAGACGTTGAAATTGGTGGAAAATTATTGCCTTTAAGTAAAAGTAAAAAAGAGGTGCTTTCTGATAAATTGATGTTTAGCTAAGAACCACTGATGTTCTAATCATTCGTTCACATTTAGTTCACTTAACCTATTTTAACGTAGAGGTAATTGCTTTAGAATTACAGATATGCCTCAATTTAAGTATAACAGATTCTGTAGTCAGTAATCTATATCATTTCAAGAATAATTTATACTATCGATTTTAATGTAACCATAAAATAAATATAATGGCACACACGAAAATATTTGACCAAAATGTTGAAGCCTATGAGCAATGGTACGAAGACTACCCAGAGGTATTTGAATCAGAGCTTTTAGCAATAAAAGAACAATTACAGAAACTACCCGAGAATCTTCATGGTATTGAAGTGGGATTAGGTACAGGAAGGTTTTCTGTGCCTTTAGGTATTAAAGAAGGTGTAGAACCTGCTAAAGAAATGGCTGCCTTGGCGATTAAAAGAGGGATTTCAGTAGTAGATGGGTATGCCGAACATCTACCGTTCGGTGACCTTAAATTTGACTTTGTGCTTTTTGTTACGGTATGTCACCTAGATAATGTAAAGTATGCCTTTGCCGAAGCATACAGAGTTCTTAAGCCAAAAGGGGCAATTTTAATAGGCTTTCTAGATAAGGATAGGAGTGTAGCCCAACAATATAAAGAAAATCGGCATAGAAGTACATTCTTTGCAAATGCTAATTTTTTCACGGTCAGCAGAATGCAGAGCTTGCTTAAAGATGTTGGTTTCAAAAATTTGGAGTATAATCAAACACTCTTTGGTGAGTTAGATGAAATAAAAGAAATACAAATGCCTAAAGAAGGTTATGGTGTAGGATCTTTTGTTGTTGTAAAAGCTACCAAAAAATAGAGGACAATTTAAGAATATCTACAAGTTGGTAAAACGAATTTTATAGATTAATGTTTTTGTTTTACTCAAAGACCAAGTGTCTTTTTAGAATTGGTAATCTCGAGAATTTGTATTGCTTCTCGATCACTTACTTGTTCGAAATTTTCGTAGAATTGACCGACTGCCCTAAAATTATCAGGTATTAGTATGCAGATGACTTCATCTACATTTTCGGTATTCGATAATTTATAGATTGCAGAAGCAGGAGCAACTGGTATAGCTACTATAATTTTAGATGGTTTTTGTTTGTAAACTAATTCTATTGTCGCCAACAACGTATTGCCGGTAGCGATACCGTCATCGACTATAATAACCGTCTTGTTCTTAAGGTTTGCCTGAGATTGGTACTTATAGTATTGATTGTACCGATCGCTTAGTGTTTTTCGAATACGGGCGGTCTCTTGATCAATATAACTTTTGTCTATCCCCATGGCATTGGTCAAGACAATGCTTTCTAAACTAACGGCCCCAATAGCATATTCTTTATTAGTAGGGTGGCCTATTTTCTTAGTTAAGACTACATCTAAAGGGGCTTGTAAGCTTTTTGCTACTTGTGCTCCTAAAGGTAAACCACCTCGAGGAATTGCTAAAACCACTACATTTTCTTCTTTGAATTTGATTAATTTTTTAGCCAGTTGTTTTCCTGCAACATTTCTATCTTTAAACATGGGTTTTTATTTTTTGTTCATCATATGTTTCGCGAACCATGATGCCGATATTCGCGCAACCTGCTCCAATTTTCCAGGCTCTTCGAACAAATGGGTAGCATTTGGTATAATTTCTAGTTTCCGTTCGCATTGTAGTTTTTGATAGGCTTTTTCATTGAGCTCAATAACTACATCGTCCCAACCACCAACTATCAGTAGGGTGGGAGCGGTAACTTTATGTAGGTCTTTTAGCGCAAGATCGGGTCGTCCGCCTCTTGAAATTACCGTTTTGATATCATCACCATAGAATGACGCGGCGTTCAATGCTGACGCGGCTCCAGTACTGGCCCCAAAATAACCAATAGGCAAATTTTTAGTCTCTTTTAGTTGTTGTGCCCATTGTGTTACATCGATAAGACGAAGTGTAAGTAAATCGATATTGAATCGATTTTCGTAGATGTTGTCTTCATCTTCCGTTAATAAGTCGAAGAGCAAAGTGGCCAAGTGATTTTTTTGTAAAACCTCGGCAACATAGTTGTTACGGGGACTAAGGCGGCTGCTGCCACTACCATGAGAAAAAATAACTAAGCCTATAGGATTTTGAGGTACAACCAAATTTCCTTTAAGTATCACCCCATCTATTTGAATACTTACGGTTCTATGATTAAACTCGTTTTTCATTTTATATTCATCAAGAAATAAAATTAAGGGAAGGTTATGGTGTATAAAATGATATAGGTCATGCTTACTCGTTACTGATAATATAGTATTTACAGGTAATAGACTTTGAGCTATTAGTAGCTTTTTTACCATTAACAATAATTCTTACATGAACTATCGATAAATTATTTTACTGTTGAAGAATTAAATCAAAAAACGATTGAAAATGTATTTGTAGAAGAATAGTTGTCGTCTTTTAAATAAACAATTATTATAAACGAAAGTCAAATCAACTATATTTTAAAATTACATAGGTTTTACTAAATCGACAACATTTGTTGTCGATTGAAATTTCTGTTGTCGATTTGTTACCATATTATATTAAATTAATTCAATTCATATGATATGTTTAAAACCAACAAACCCTGCAAATCATAAAATTTGCAGGGCTTTGACTCTTTTAGTGAGTTAAACTTGTGACCTCGACTGGATTCAAACCTTTTATTGAAAATGCCTGAATACAATGGTTTCTGCTAAATTTTATTTTTTCTGTTGTCGATTTGTTATCGACAATCATTTTAAAAAAAGTTCAATAACTAATGTCTTAAATTAAATATAGAGAATTAAAAGCACTCTTAGGTAGAATTTATTTAAGATTTAATTCATTTTGTTTCTGAATCTGGCCTAGGTTTGAAAACGCTTAGGTTGGTCTAATCTGCGTCAAGTACTTACTAACACTCACTTCCCGTGTAGACGATTTGTGAACTCCAAATGAGATAAATAATATCAAAAGAACTTTCGTTTCAATCAAATCAAAACCAAAAGGCAGTACTGCAATCAATCCTAGTCATTACGATGGGGATGCTGTCTTTTGCTGTGACTAAAGGCGGTTTAGTGTACGAGGAATCAATTGGTAGTCAGGATTTATAGTACGAAGAAAGAGGCATTGTGTAAATAATTAATACTTATATCTAGAACTGCCTCTTTTGTTATTTTTATCACAACTATCTTTTAATCAATTTTTTAAATAATTAATGCTATTGGCTATATATAATGCAATATAGTACCTTTTATTGCATAGTACTGTAACAAAATCACAAACCCTTCGTCTAGTAGGTGTAAGTCAATTTTAAAACAACAATCCAAAAACTAAAAATTATGAAAGCATCTATTACAGCAACTGCAACCGAATCAAAAACAGGTCAGTATTTTTCAACATTTAGAAATAGTAAAAGAGCGCAATGGGCGCAGTACAGACATTTTAATCGCTAATACGCCTATGGAATAATTACAATTCAAACTTTAAAAAGTACAACTGGGTAATTACTTTTTTCTCTCCACTTTAAATCAAAGCATATTTGTACCATCATAAAAAACAACAATCTAAAAAATAGAATCATGAAAGCATCAATCACAGCAACAGCAACAGAATCAAGAACAGGTCAGTACTTTTCAACTTTTAGAAATAGCAAAAGAGCTCAATGGGCGCAGTACAGAAACTTCAATAGATAATCATATTCTAAAATAATAATATCATGGAGAATTTACCATCATATCTACAACGTCCTAAAATATATTTCAGAATTGGGCTCGGTTGGAACACCGATAGATTATATGACCAAAAAACAAAAATCAGGAAAAAAATTTAAAAAAAACTATCATGAAAACATCAATCAATCAAGATCAAATAAAGCCTAAAAAGCAACTTTTCTTCCAAATGCTTTCCAATAGTAGGCGCATTCGTTGGACAGAAATGGCACAGTGCAAATATCAGATCTAATAATGTTTTTTCAAAAAGGGATAAAATCGGTATAGATTTACAGAAAAGGCTATCCCAACATTTTTAGATAAGTTACTTATCATTAGAAATGCTACCACGCAATTTAAATACTGGGCATAGTTAACAACAATCAATAATTATATTATTGTAACTTTAATTTAGGAATGACAAGAGATGTAATAAATATCAATGATTTTACCATTTTGGTTGAAGAAGCCACGACCAAGGATGCCACTAAAGATTCTTGTTTCTTTGATGAAGCTTTAATAGCGGTTGCTTTTTACGGTTCTGGCAATGTAAATTTAACAGTAAAATATGGCGATAAACAAAAAGAATTCAACCATACCAAAGGCTTGGCACTTTCATTTTATGCCGACGAAAAAGTAGAATTTATACATTCTGTTTCCGCTTCTAAACCATTGGAATGTTTGGTAATAGCAACATCCCCGAATGTAATTAACCACCTTCCTAACCATGAGGGAGAATTATTTGGCGAAATGCTCAATCAATTGGTCAATCCTTCTGATCATTATGTAGAAGGTCCGTTCTTTTTTATGACTCCTGAAATGCAATCTATCATAGATTCCTTATTTAACATTCAATACGAGGGCAAAACTAAAATGATGTTTTTTAGAAGTCAAATCACTGCATTGCTTTCGCATTTTTTGGTCAGTTAGCAATCTTGAAAACAGAAA
>CAXBIJ010000098.1:0-11265 GCA_963975675.1 uncultured Maribacter sp.
TTGTTCTTGCTTCATTGGTAGCTGCTTACATGAGTACAATTAGTACCCAGTTGAACTGGGGTTCTTCATATATCGTTTACGATTTTTACAAACAACAGATAAACCCGAATGCAACAGAGAAAAGGCTGGTAGCAGTAGGTAGAATTTCTACTGTGGTATTAATGATATTTAGTGCAGGCTTGGCATTGTTGCTTCAAAATGCTTTACAGTTATTTGATGTGTTATTAGCATTTGGGGCAGGTACCGGACTTATTTTTATTCTAAGATGGTTCTGGTGGCGAATTAACGCTTGGAGTGAAATTACGGCAATGTTCGCATCGGGGATTATATCTATCATTTTAAAATTGACACCGTTTGGAGCTTTCCTTTTTGCGACAGATACGGGTATATTACCAGATTGGTCTGAATACATATTTATTGTTGTAATTACAACCTTAATTTGGTTGATAGCGACATTTATGACACAACCAGAATCTAATGTTACGTTAAGAGGCTTTTACAGAAAAATACAACCAGGTGGCCCTGGTTGGGCAAAAGTAGTTAAGGATGCTGATGATGATTCTGTGGAAATAGTTAAAACAAAAGAAAAATGGAGTGTTCCAGCAGGTATAACGGCAATGTTATTAGGCGTTGTTCTAATCTATTCTATAATGTTTGCTACGGGCTATTGGATTTATGGCCGAACTACTCAGGCTATAGTTTTAACAGTAATTTCTATAATTTCTGGAGTATTGTTGATAAAAGCGTGGAATCGATTAAAAAGTAATCTCTTATAAAGTTAGAATGGTAAAGGAAAGAATATTATCAGTTGATATTTTTAGAGGAGCAACAATTTTACTAATGGTTTTAGTGAATACACCAGGAACATGGTCAAATGTTTATGGTCCATTTTTACATGCCGATTGGCATGGGTATACGCCAACAGATTTAGTTTTCCCTTTCTTTTTATTTATCGTAGGTACCTCAATAGCCTTTTCTTATAAGGGTAGAAAAGTTAATGCTGAAGTTTATAAGAAGATAGGAGTTAGAACCTTGAAATTAATTGCTTTAGGTATTTTTCTTGGCGCTTTTATAATACATTTTCCGTTTTTCAAGAATTTTCAAGACATTCGATTTCCTGGTGTATTGCAACGAATAGGGGTGGTGTTTTTCTTTGCCGCCATTTTATTTATCAATCTTGATTGGAAAAAATTGATTGGGGTAACGGCTATTTTATTAATAGGATATTGGCTCTTAATGACGTTCGTTCCAGTAGAAGGAATTGCGTCTACCTTAGATAGGGCACCAAATAATTTGGCGAATTGGCTTGACGTACAAGTTTTCGGTTCACATAATTATAAAGCCGACTATGACCCAGAAGGATTATTGAGTACCATACCTTCAATTGCAAGTTCTTTACTAGGTGTTTTTACGGGTTTAATACTTACTTCGAAACAAGCAAAGAAAGCAACTATTTTGATGGGCCTTGGTGGAAGTTTATTAATTATTGGCCACATTTGGGATATCGTATTTCCAATCAATAAAGCACTTTGGACAAGTAGTTTTGTGTTGGTTACCGCTGGTTGGGCGAACCTCATTCTTGCCCTCATTTATTATTTAACCGATGTAAAGAAAATAGAATTCGGTTCGGTGTTTCGATATGCTGGTGCAAATGCAATTATCATTTACTTCTTATCTAGTTTTATTAGTAAAATAATGGGGCAGATAAAAGTAGGAGAAACCTCTTTACATGGGTGGCTATTTCAAAAAGTATATGTCCATGATTTTCTGGCACTTGAAACATCATCTCTTTTGTACGGTCTAAGTGTGGTCTTGTTTTATAGCTTTGTTGGCTATTTCCTCTATCAAAGAAAGATATTTATTAAGGTTTAGATTTTAGTCATTGCCCAAGTGATAAACTGTGGAAATACCTTTCCCCAAGTAGGTAAGTCGTGTTTTCCGCCTTCAACTTGAACATAGGTTATATCACCAGGATAAGAATATCCTTTAGTTTTAAGTTCCTTTATCACATCTAAGGTGTCTTCAATAGCATCGATTATCCCATTGTGGTTTCGATCGGCTGTCTCGTCTAAAGAACCACATTGAAACCAGAATTTTAAATGATCAGCGTATTTGCCGTTTTTAACCACATCTAGAGCAATTCTACTTCGGTCTTTTAAATCATTTTTTACGTAGGCTTTTTTACGCCACCAAAATGATCCACTAAACACTCCGACTTTTCCAAATAGAGAACTTTGATTGTAAACAATATCGAATGCAGATAACCCTCCAAGAGACATACCGCAATAGACCCATTCATTACAATCTTTAGAGGCTTTAAATTCTTGCTTAAGAAAAGGAATGAATTCTTCGGTAATGAATTTAGAGTATTTTAAAGCCTGTCCGCCTCTTCCTTTAAAATCTGCCGTCGAAGCAGTCCCATATTCTTGAATACGATTTTCATTGCAAGAAATACCAACATAAATAAAACGCTTCATTGTTTTTGAAGAAAAAGCGCTAGATAAGCTATGTTCAAGTTTCATTGCTTCAAAGTCTTGCCCATCATTCATCAGTAATACCGAAAAGGCGCTAGTAGATTTCAAAAAATCTTGTGGAGCTACTAGTCGAAAAAGCACCAAACGATTTAGATTTATAGAAAAATAGCTCCCTTTAATAGTGATGGTCTCTAGTTGAAACTGCATGTATTCCTGGTATAAAAGTGCAAGTATAGGTATCCGTAAAATTATATCTCGTAATATTTCAAAATAAATTACATTTGCCGCCCTTAACACGCTGATTTTTAATCATTTTATTTATCTTGAGAACTATGGCCAAAGTAGAATATATTGAATATTACTCAAATACCTTAAATCGGAACATGAATTTGGAGGTAACCGGGCACTGGGGGCACCCAATTTTGATGTTTCCTTCGTCTGGAGGGCAGTTCACACAGAACACTGATTTTGGACTTGTGCAATCCATAATGAATTATGTAGAGGAGGGTAAAGTAAAGCTATACAATATTGAGACGTTGGATATGATGTCTTTTTATGATGACCATATGGATACGGGCACGAAAATGCACAACTATGAGCTTTACATGCAATTTCTGAAAAACGAATTAATACCCTTCATTCAACAGGAATGCAATACCCATCGTATTGCAACAGCAGGGGTAAGCTTTGGGGGGTTTCATGCCGCCAACACAGCTTTTCGTTTTCCAGATTTAATTTCCCATTATATTGGAATGAGTGCAGCGTTTAATATTCGGAATATGGCGCAGCTATCTGACGATATTCGTATTTACTATAACTGCCCCGATGAATTTATGAGAAATGAAGAGGGATGGAAGTATGATCATATGCAGATTGTACTGGGAACTTCTGATTGGGATATTTGTATGGATAAAAACAAGAACATGTCTGGTATATTAACAGGAAAGGGAATAGACCATTGGTATGATGAGAAAAAATGGATTTCTCATGACTGGCCATTGTGGAAAATGATGTTCCCAGAGTACATTAGAGCTTTCTTCAACTGATACGAGTAAGCCATTTAAGGTTTAGCGCAAACTAAAATTTAATTTTTTGAGTATCTAATTTAAAGTCAATAAAACAAAACATATATAAAATGGTAAAGAAAGTAGGAATATTATTTGGGATGGAAGATACATACCCATGGGCATTTATAGATAAAGTAAATGAATTAGGAAAAGGTGAGGTAATTGCTGAAGCATTACAGATAGATAAGGTACAACAGGGAATTGATTATGGGTATAGTGTAATTTTTGACAGAATTTCCCAAGAAGTTCCATTTTACCGCGCCTATTTAAAAAACGCTTCCTTAATGGGAACGGCAGTTATTAATAACCCTTTTTGGTGGAGTGCAGATGAAAAGTTTTTCAATAATTGTCTGTCAATGGAAATGGGCATACCAGTGCCTAAAACTGTGCTTTTACCTTCGAATGCTAGACCTGATAATACTTCAGAGAAATCTTTCCGTAACTTAAAAGGGCCATTAGACTGGGAATATATGTTCGATTATATTGGTTTCCCAGCCTATATGAAACCGCACGATGGTGGTGGATGGAAAAGTGTGTATAGAGTAGAAAACTCAGAACAACTTTTTGAAGCTCATAAAGAGACTGAGCAGCTAGTGATGATGTTGCAGGAAGAAATTGTATTTGATGATTACTTCCGTGTGTATTGCCTAGGTCAGAAATACGTGCATATTATGCCTTATGATCCAAGAAAACCATTTCATGAACGTTATGTAAGTGATATTAAAGCTACTGGTGAGGCTCGTAAAAAATTGTTGAAAACAGTACATGACTATACGTTAAAATTGAACCAAGCCTTAGGGTATGACTTTAATACCGTGGAGTTTGCAATACGTGATGGAGTGCCTTACGCAATAGATTTTTGTAACCCAGCACCAGATGCCGATATACATAGTGTTGGTCAAGAAAATTTCGATTGGATTGTAGAGCATTCAGCTAAATATGCCATTGAGAAAGCAAAAGCGCATAAACCAGGGCAGAACAATACCTCTTGGGGCGGATTTCTTAGAAATTCCATAGATTCAGCAACAAGAAAAGCAGGTAAGGTAAATTTAAAAACTGCAGCGGAAGCAAAGAAAACTGCGGTTAAAACTCCAATTGCTAAAAAGAAGGTGGTAAAGACAGCAACGATTAAGAAAGCACCAGTTGTAAAAAAGACGGCACAAGCCAAAAAAGCAGCTCCAGTGAAAAAAGCAGTTGCAACTAAAAAAGTAGCCGTTAAAAAAACTCCAAAACCTAAAAAGTAAGTGAGTCTATTGATTGGAGTATTAAGTTAAAAAGCTAATTACATGCATAAATTTACCTTAGGTGTAGAAGAAGAATTCCAAGTTTTAGATAGTAATACATATCAATTACGCTCGCAAATGTCTAAAATTATTTGTGATGGTAAAGTATTACTTCAAGAACGAATAAAGGAAGAAATGCATCAGTCCATGGTTGAAATGGGCACGAATATCTGTGAAAATATTCATCAAGTAAGAGATGAAGTTTCTTATTTAAGACAACAGGTTATTAAATTAGCAGATGATGAAGGACTTAAGGTTGCAGCTGCAGGCACGCATCCCTTTTCTTTATGGGATCAACAACTGATTACTCCAAACCCAAGGTATAAGGCCATTATTGATGAAATGGCAGATGTAGCAAGGGGCAATCTTATCTTTGGGATGCATGTGCATGTCGGCATACCAAGTAGAGAAGAGGGACTCGAAATATTGAATACGGTGCGGTACTTTTTACCGCACCTATATGCATTGTCTACCAATTCACCATTTTGGGAGGGCCGTAACACAGGCTTTAAATCATATAGAAGTAAGGTATTTGATAAATTTCCAAGAACAGGAATACCGCCGTTTTTTGCAAGTGTTGGCGAATACGACAAATTCGTAGATATTCTAGTCAAAACAAAGTGTTTAGATAACAGTAAAAAGATTTGGTGGGATATTCGATTACATCCTAATTATCCAACTATTGAATTTAGGATATGTGATGTTGTCATGACGGTAGATGAGGTTACTTGTATTGCTGCGTTAATGCAATGCTTGGTGGTTAAATTATATAAAATGAACCGTAAAAACCAGACCTTTAAAAACTATAGGCGATTGTTGTTAAATGAGAATAAATGGCGCGCCGCCCGTTGGGGGATAGAATCAAAATTGATAGATTTTGGTAAAGAAGAAGAAGTGCCATTCGCCAAGCTGATGAATGAGTTATTAGAATTTATTGATGATGTAGTTGACGAATTGGGCTGCCGTACAGAAGTTAATTTCGTATACCAAATGTTAGAGGCAGGATCGGGAGCGGATAGGCAATTGAAAGTTTTTAATGAAACAGGAGACTTAACTGAGGTTACAAAATACATCGTTTCACAGACCAGAAAGGGTCTTTAGTCGATTATAAATAATTGATTTAATATAGATGCGTTCTGTACTAAATTAGCACAAGGTTATGACAGGTAATTATAAGATAGCGGTATTAGATATGAATGCAGGGCGTCCTAATGAAGGTATGCGCTGTATTACTAGCCTTATGGGAGAATTTTTGTCTCAAGATGGGGTGAAAGGAAATTATGACGTTTTTGAAGTTCGTAATAAGCAGGAAATGCCCGATATAAATGAGTATGATATTTTTGTATCATCAGGCGGCCCAGGTTCACCTTTAAAAATGGGTGTTGAATGGGAGGAAAAATATTTTAATTTTTTAGATTCTATATTACACCACAATCTATCACAATCACAAAAAAAACATCTCTTTTTAATTTGTCACTCATTTCAACTGGCTTGTTTGCATTGGGATGTTGCTAGGGTAACAAAAAGGCGTTCTACCTCTTTCGGAATTTTTCCTATTTACAAAACTTTAAGTGGCGAAAACGAGGTGCTTTTCAAAGATTTGAAAGATCCTTTTTATGCTGTAGATTCTAGAGATTATCAAGTAGTGGGTCCGAATGAGTGGAAATTAGATACGCTAGATGGCAAAGTTCTGTGTAGAGAAAAAATTAGGCCAAATGTGCCTTTAGAGCGGGCAGTAATGGCGATTCGTTTTTCTAATGAAATATTTGGTGTTCAATTTCATCCCGAAGCAGATGCAGAGGGGATGCTACGTTATTTTGGTAAGGAAGAAAAAAGGAATCAGATAGTGAAAAGACACGGCAAGAAAAAGTATCTTGAAATGATTACCCAGTTAGATGACAAGTCCAAAATATGGAAAACAAACAAAACCTTAATACCTACCTTCTTGAAATTGGCCACAGAGGCTATTGATAGCCAAAAATTACAAACTGTATGATACCAAGAATTAGGGATGAATTTAATGCGACGTACAAGGAGGAATACTATGAAAATCTTTTACAGCATATAAAGGATACCTATGGTCAGCCGAGTGCTTTTAGGATATCTGAAACCCCTGTTTTTATTAGTAAAGATGTAAAGAAGCAGGTGGAAGCAGCATGCGCCGCAATCATAAACCAATTATGGAAAATTGATTTTTCAGAGATTCGTGAAAAATTTATACCTAAAGAATTACAGTCCCCTGTGCCTATGGGGAATCCTCATTTTTTAGCAATAGACTTCGGTCTTTGTGAAGATGGTAACGGTGGCATTACCCCTCAACTGATAGAGTTACAAGCATTTCCTACTCTTTTCTTTTATCAACCTTTTTTGGGCGAAGCGTTTTTGAAGTGCTATCCCAATATTCCAAAGAAAGGATTTGAGTATTATTTGGGAGGCTTGAACAAAGAGAGCTATACTAAAAAAGTCAAGGATATTATTCTTGGGGATGAAAATCCAGAGAATGTTATTTTATTAGAACTTTTTCCTGAAAAGCAAAAGACCCGAATCGATTTTTGGTCTACCCGAGACGCACTTGGTATTGAGATTGTTTGCATGACCCAAGTGGCAAAGGAAGGTAGAAAATTATTTTATATGAAGGATGGGGTTAAAACACCTATCCATAGAATTTACAATAGGGTTATTTATGATGAACTAGAACGCATTCAAGATTTAAAAATCAATTTTAATCTGAATGATGACTTAGATGTAGAATGGATTACCCACCCAGATTGGTTTTTTATGATATCGAAATGTATTATGCCACTATTAGAGCATAAGAATATTCCAAAGTCATATTATGTATCTGATTATCCTGCAGATTTAGATTTCAAAAAGTATGTGTTAAAACCGTTATTTTCATTTGCCGGACAGGGTATAAATTTATATCCAACGAAAGAAATTATTCTCGCTATTGAAGACAAACACAATTATATTCTTCAGCAAAAGGTACAATATGCTTCCTTGGTAAAAACAAATACGCCTAAAAACTCAAAAGTAGAATTACGTATGTTGTTTGTTTGGGATGAGGAGACTAATAAATTAGAACCTGTTATCAATTTAACACGAATGAGTAAGGGAGAAATGATAAATGTATCACATCAGGTAGATGAAACATGGATTGGATCATCTATCAGTTTTTTTGAGCAGTAAATAAAAGGGCTAATTTTTTATTCTACCTAGATGTGTAGTTATTAATTTTCATTGTACAAGACTAATTAGTTAGGCTTGTAGGAGGAGATTAATTTAGCCACGTATTTCCCAATTACATCAAACTCTAAATTGACAACGGTGCCAACTTTATAGGTTTTGAATTTAGTGTTTTCATATGTATAAGGTATAATGGCAACGTCGAACGTATTGATACCAGAATTAACTACCGTTAAGCTCGTTCCATCTATAGTTATAGAACCTTTTTCTATAGTAGGGTTGCCAGTTGCAGAATCATATGTAAAAGAAAATATCCAACTACCATTATCTTCTCTAACTCCTGTACATTTTCCGGTTTGATCTACATGTCCTTGAACAATATGGCCATCTAATCTTGAGCCCAAAATCATAGCACGTTCTAAATTAACAGAGTCATTAGTTTTTAAACAATCAAGATTCGTTTTTTTTAAGGTTTCTGCAATCGCAGTTACTGTATATGTAGTGTCGGTTAAGCTTACAACCGTCAAACAAACACCATTATGAGCCACACTCTGATCTATTTTAAGTTCTGATGTGAGGTTAGATTCTATAGTAATATCTAAGTTGCCGCCTTTAGCCTCAAGTGAGGCTACTTTACCTAACGTTTCAATAATTCCGGTGAACATGTGTCGTTTAATTTAAGTAATTTTGGGTATTCAAATTTGAGTACAAAGGTACAGATTATCATGGAGGAAAATAGTAAAATAAGGTTAGGCATCTCTATAGGAGACTTGAATGGAATAGGCTGTGAGGTGGCAATGAAAACATTTGAAGATAGTAGAATGTTAGATTTTTGCACACCAATAATTTTTGCTTCTAATAAAACCATTTCCTATCAAATGAAGGAATTGGGACTTAATATCGTTTTTAATGGTGTGCCAGATGCTTCTAAGGCAATTGACAATAAAATAAATATTGTAAATGTTTGGAAAGAGATTCCTAAAATCGAATTTGGAAAATCTACAGAAGAAAGTGGAGCATTTGCTATAAAATCTTTAAAGGCAGCTGTTGAGGCTCTAAAGAAAGGAGATATTGACGTTTTGGTAACTGCCCCTATCAATAAGAACAATATTCAATCGGACGATTTTAAATTTCCTGGGCATACCGATTATTTGGCGCAAGAACTTAAGGGAGAAAGTTTAATGTTCATGGTAACTGATACATTAAAGGTAGGGTTGTTGACAGACCACGTTGCTGTAAAAGATGTTTCAGCAGCAATAATTCCAAGATTAATTCGCGACAAAGTAAATACCATCGAAAAATCGCTTATGATGGATTTTGGAATTCGCAAGCCTAAAATTGCTTTACTTGGTATTAATCCACATAGTGGAGATAATGGTGTAATTGGCAAAGAAGATGATGAAATATTAAAGCCAGTAATTCGTGAAATGTCTGATATGGGGCATTTGGTCTACGGACCCTATTCAGCAGATAGTTTTTTTGGCTCTGACGGATATAAAAAATTCGATGCTGTTTTAGCGGCATACCACGATCAAGGATTAATTCCTTTTAAAACAATTTCTTTCGGTCAAGGTGTTAATTTTACAGCTGGTCTAGATAAGGTAAGAACATCACCCGATCACGGTACTGCATATGAAATTGCAGGAAAGGGTGTGGCTGACGAAAGTTCGTTTAAAGAGGCCGTGTTTATGGCTTTAAAAGTTTTCAAAAACAGAACTGAGTATCAAGAGCTTACTCAAGATATCTTAAAAAAGCAGCGGCTAAAAAGAGAACGCTAGTATTTTAGCAGCTAAAAAAGTTATAAAGATAAATAGTTGATAACTATTGCCTTTTATTAAAAAAATAGTATCTTTGCACCCGCCTTTTATGGGCCAATATTGTTAAATTAAGTGTGTACGTGATGAAGCAAAAGGAGTTTAAAATTCCTTTCTCAGGATTGAAGCAAGGAAAACACAACTTTAATTACCAGATTGATAATACGTTCTTTGATTCTTTTGGATACGATGAGTTCAATGCTACCAACATCAATTTAGATGTTATACTGAATAAAACCAGTACGATGTTAGAAGTTGATATGGAGGCTGCGGGCACGGTGAATGTCAATTGCGACATTACAAGTGAGCCTTTTGACCAAGCAGTTAATGCAGATTTGCATTTGGTTGTTAAATTTGGTGAAGAGTATAATGATGAGGATATTGAAATCCTTATTCTTCCACACCGTGAACATGAGTTGAACATTTCACAGTATGTGTATGAAATGCTTGTATTAGCTGTTCCGCAAAAAAGAATCCACCCTGGTATTGAAGACGGCACTTTAAAATCTGAAGTGTTAGACAGGTTAAAGGAGCTTCAACCAAAAGAGAAAAGATCAAACAAAGAAGAAAACGATCCCCGTTGGGATGAATTAAAGAAACTATTAACGGATAAATAAGGTTTAAATGGCACATCCTAAAAGAAAAATTTCCAAAACAAGGAGAGACAAGAGAAGAACACATTATAAGGCAGTAGCACCAACTTTGGCCAAGGATTCCTCAACAGGAGAAATGCACTTGTACCACAGAGCTCATTGGCATGAAGGTAAATTACACTACAGAGGTCAAGTTTTAGTTGATAAAACTGAAGAAGCAGAAGCTTAAGACTTTTTTAAATTATACAAAGCTCCCACTTCATTAGAAGTAGGGAGTTTTTTTTAGCTCAATTTGTTTATTATCTCTATGTTGTACAAATGATTTAAGAGGTAAGTGCAATTTGTTCAGCAAAAGGAAATTTTCAAAAACCAGATAACTTTAAGAGAAAAGTCGCTGAAAATCATTAATTTTCATGACTTTTGACTCGTTTTTTAAGTTTTTTACAAGAAAGCAAATAAAGTATGACCAAGATTACAGCAGCTATTACCGCGGTAGGAGGCTATGTTCCCAAATTTGTAATGACGAATAAAATGCTTGAGGATTTGGTTGACACCAATGATGAATGGATTACCACAAGAACTGGTATAAAGGAAAGAAGAGTATTAAAGAAAGAAGAAGGGGAAGGAACATCATATCTAGCGATTAAAGCAGCACAAGATCTTATGAAAAAGACTGGGCTTGATGCGGCGGAAATAGATTTGGTGATAGTGGCGACAGCAACTCCAGATAGTATGGTTGCTTCTACTGCAGCTTTTGTTGCTTCTGAAATTGGAGCAGTTAATGCATTTGCATATGATTTATTAGCGGCTTGTTCAAGTTTCTTATTCGGCATGTCGGCAGTAGCCGG
>CAXBIJ010000099.1:0-11084 GCA_963975675.1 uncultured Maribacter sp.
CCTTTATGTTTTCCTGAAATGATGCGCATTATATGGTATTGATTAAGGTGAAATCTATAGATTTCGATTCAGGCTCACCCAACTTTATTAATTGGGGTGAAGAAGGGGCAAATATGCTTAAATTCTGTATGTAGGAAAAGCATAGCTGAAATGTAGGGTCATCTTCTTCGATGGATCCAAAAAGTTTTACAATTGCAGTTTTAGAATCTAATTCAAGTTGTTCCAAAACAAATAGTAGGTAATAAGCAAAATCTTCCTTTGTAGTATATAGAAAGCTATTGTAAAGTAATAATTTTCGTTGGTCAAGAACAGTTATATCTAACTGATTTTTACTAACATGAACGTAACATATAGTTTCTTGATTTTGCGTCTGGTTATTCATCAATGACTGCAAAAGAACAGTGCCGTTGTGCATATAAGTAAACTCGCCAAAAAGCTCATAAATATAATTGTTGATGTTCATGTAGGGTACATAAACATTAACCAATTCGTGGTTTTCTACTACATCGAACGAAAGTACATCTGTTCCCAAAACCTTGGTGTTGAATTTAAGATATTCAAAAAGATGATCTGCGTTGAATAATGATTTTGGCACTAGACCAAATAAGGTATTTCGATGAACAACTACTACTTCATCAAATTCCATGTTGTTAAGCTGATGTTCCTGAAAAAGTATTTTCAATTCATCTAAAACCAGCATGGGATTTTTTTCTTCTAAAAAATCGACACTATCCGAAAAGAGTACTTTTTGTAAAACAGTATCTGCTACACAAAAAGAAAGTCCATTCAAGCTAACCTGAATGGACAATTTCTTAAAATTTTTATCCGCTATATCTAAACGGTTATTGATCGTTTTTCTTGTCATAAATAGGAGGCCAGTTACCACTGGTACTTACTTCGTCTAAAGAACCAACCCTAATAGAAGGTCCGTTTACTTCTTCAACACTTAAAGCTGAGTTTTCACGTGCCAATAAATCTTTTGGCTGATCGTAAAGAATTACATTTTTATCAACCTTAGCTTCAAATACAGGAGCTCTATAGCCACTTTTATCAACGAAAGCAGCTTTCATTTCAAATTTTTCACCATTTGGTGCAGTAGGCACATCCATTAAGGTCTTGTATCTAGAATCTGTTTTGAATAGAGAATCTTTTACAGAAACGAAAGCTAATGTGTCAATAATTTTTATTTCTTTCAATAAATCGATACCATAAGCTTTATCGAATTCCATAAAAGAAGAATCTCTTTGTTGAGTAATAACATATTTACCAGTATCGATAAAACTAATAAGACTATTAAAGTCATTCGCATATTTACCATTAACAGTTTTATAGGCATCCTGGGAATTTCGAATATCTTTTAATTTAGCTATAACTTGAGCATAACGCTCTTGTTTAACTTCTTTAAATTTAATTGGTCCAGTGATGGAATGATAAATTAGGTATCCTAAAGCGATACACCCAACCCAAAGTACAATTTGTATAATGGTCTTCATTTTGTATATGTTATTTTAATTTAGTGGTCTTCACAAATCTACAATTTTTTTTTAATCGTAAAAGTTTTTGGCCTAAAAATCATCTTTATCTTTGAGGGCTCATGAAATCAATAACTCCCGCATCATTTTATAGTCTACTGGAAACTAAATTTCCACATACACCAACTACCACACAATCAGTCGCTTTGCAAAAATTAGCAGAGTTCACATTGTCTTCAATAAAAGATGAAGTTTTTTTATTGAAAGGTTATGCTGGTACCGGAAAAACCACTTTAATTGGCACTTTAGTGAACAGTCTTTGGAAAGTTCAGAAGAAAGCTGTGCTTATGGCACCTACTGGTAGGGCAGCAAAAGTAATGTCGAATTACTCCAATACCCAAGCATTTACCATCCACCGAAAAATATATTTTCCCAAAAAACAAAGTGGGGGCGGTGTACAATTCGTATTAGCGCCGAACAAACATAGAGATACATTGTTTATTGTAGATGAAGCATCAATGATACCAGATACAGCAGCCGATTCTAAATTGTTTGAAAATGGTTCTTTATTAGATGATTTAATGATGTTCGTGTATTCTGGCCATAATTGTAAACTGTTATTAATTGGTGATACGGCACAATTACCTCCGGTGCATTTAGTGTTGAGCCCTGCTTTAGATGCTGATAAACTTTCATTGAATTACAATAAGGAAGTAATTCGTTTAGAATTAGATGAGGTAGTAAGACAAGCTGGTGATTCAGGTATTTTAGCCAATGCAACCTTATTAAGAGAACAATTGCAAAGTGATTTTTTCGATGACTTTAAATTTGATGTAAACCCATTTACAGATATAGTTAGATTAATTGATGGAAATGAGATACAGGAAGCCATCGATAGATCTAATAAAAGAGCGAATCTATACAATCAAAATATTCGAGAAAGAATATTGTACTTAGAAAATGATATAGCGGTTGGCGATTTCATGATGGTTGTAAAGAATAATTATTATTGGCTTAAACCAAGCTCTGAAGCTGGTTTTATTGCCAATGGAGATATTATTGAAATTTTAGAAATTTTTGATATTAAGGAAATCTACACCTTTAAATTCGCAGAGGTAAAAGTGAAAATGGTAGATTATCCAAATATGGCTCCTTTCGAAACCGTACTTTTGTTAGATACTATTGCCGCAGAGTCGCCCTCATTATCGTATGAAGATGGTAATAGGCTTTACCAAGAAGTCATGAAAGATTTTGCTCATGAGAGTTCAAAATATAAAAAATTCTTAGGGGTAAAGAGCAACAAATATTTTAACGGACTTCAAGTTAAATTTTCTTATGCCATAACCTGTCATAAATCGCAAGGAGGGCAATGGAATACAGTTTTCGTCGAGCAGCCCTACCTGCCAAACGGTATTGATAAGGAATATTTAAGATGGTTATACACAGCGGTAACAAGGGCAAAAAACAAATTGTACCTTATCGGTTTTAAAGACGATTTTTTTCTTGATTAAGAAAAGATTATTTTAGTGATTATAGATATCGGTAATTACCTTATCTAACTTAGTGTTAAGCATGACAACCGAAACAATTTTAAGTATATTTTTAGGAATAGGATTAGCCGCCTCAGTGGGTTTTAGGGTTTTCTTACCTCTTTTTGCGTTGAGCTTAGCATCGTATTTTGGGGTTTGGGACTTAAACGAAAACTGGCAGTGGATTGGTAGTTTGGTGGCGGTTCTTACGTTAGGTGTAGCAACGTTATTAGAAGTATTCGCTTATTTTATTCCTTGGTTCGACAATTTATTAGACAGTATTGCCGTACCCTTAGCGGCAATAGCAGGTACTGCGGTCATGGTATCAACTGTTGCCGATTTAGATCCCGTAATAACATGGTCATTAGCAATAATTGCTGGTGGTGGTACGGCAACTGCAATTAAAGGAGCAGGAGCAACTGGTAGATTGGCATCTACTGCTACTACTGGTGGTCTGGCAAATCCGGTTTATGCCTCTATCGAAACAGGTACAGCAGTGGTAGTAACAGCGGCGTCCATATTTGCACCGATATTAGCGGCTTTTCTAGTAATTATTATATTGGTAATAATTTTTAGGATTTATAGAAGCATACGTCCAAGAACAAAAACATAAAATAGACTTAATTGAAAATAATAGCAATGATTCCTGCCCGGTATGCGGCATCGAGATTTCCTGCAAAATTAATGCAAGATTTGGCTGGTAAACCGGTCATTTTAAGAACCTATCAAGCTGCGGTACAAACCAAATTGTTCGATGAGGTGTATGTAGTAACCGATAGTGACATTATATATGATACCATTGTAAAAGAGGGTGGTTTGGCTATAATGAGCAAAATAGAGCATGATTGCGGTAGTGATCGTATTGCCGAGGCGGTAATGCAAATGGATGTTGATATTATTGTAAATGTACAGGGTGATGAACCTTTTACAGATCGTGAAAGTTTAGAGGGCGTATTAAAAGTATTCGAAAGTGATATTCATAAAGAAATCGATTTAGCCTCTTTAATGGTTAAGATAACTGATGAAGAAGAGATTAATAATCCAAATACGGTTAAGGTAATTGTTGACAATAGAAATTTCGCATTATATTTCTCGAGATCGCCAATTCCTTACCCTAGAGCAAAAGACACAAACACAACTTATTTTAAGCATAAAGGAATATATGCCTTTAGAAAAAGTGCTTTGATGGATTTTCAAAGGTTACCAATGTTGCAGTTAGAAGCAACCGAAAAAATTGAAGCCATACGTTATTTAGAATATGGAAAAAAGATTAAAATGGTGGAAACCCATGTTCAAGGTATCGAAATAGATACACCAGAAGATTTAAAAAAAGCACAGGCCGCATGGAAATAAATTTTGAAGGAATTAATGTTATTGGTTTCGATGCCGATGATACGTTATGGGTGAATGAAACTTATTTCAGGGACACCGAAAATAAGTTTGCAGATTTATTAGAAAAATATGAGACTAAAAATAAAATTGACCAAGAGTTATTTAAGACAGAAATAAAAAACCTTGACTTATATGGTTATGGAATAAAAGGTTTTATGTTATCAATGATAGAATGTGCCTTAGATTTATCCAATAACGAAGTTTCCTCAAAAACCATAGGTGCTATGTTAGATTTAGGAAAAGAGATGATTGCGCAACCTGTAGAATTGTTAAATGGCGTAGAAGAGGTTTTGAGGAGTTTGAAAGATAAGTATCGACTAATAGTTTTAACTAAAGGAGACCTGTTAGATCAAGAACGTAAATTAGAGAAATCTGGACTTTCTGAATATTTTCATCATGTTGAAGTGTTGAGTGATAAAAAGGAGAAAAATTATAGTGATTTACTTGAACATTTACAGATATTGCCAAGTGAATTTTTAATGATCGGTAATTCTTTAAAATCTGATGTATTGCCTTTGGTTGAAATAGGAGCACGTGCAATACATGTACCTTTTCATACTACTTGGGAGCATGAAAAAGTAAAAGATCCAATAGAGAATAATGGTTACATGACAATTTCTACATTGACCGATATTCTTGAATATGTTTAATAAAAATGGAAGTAAAAAAAGCAATTGCATTGAAGAATATACCAACTAAAGCTTCACAAAAATATCGAAATTTTCCGATGGTACCTAGAGTAGTTTATGGTAAAGGGTGTTTCAATACACTCGGTGATATTTTAATGCCAAAACGAAAGCATTCAGAAGCTCCAATGATATTTTTGGTAGATGATGTTTTTGAAGGTAGTGAACTTATTAGTCGCATTCCAAGCATATTCTGTGATCAAATCATTTTAATTTCAGCAGAAGAAGAGCCAAAAACAAATCAGGTAGATGCTTTGGTCAGCATGATCAGGGAAAAGTTTACTGAACTACCTTCAGGTGTCATTGGTATAGGGGGCGGCACGTTATTAGACTTGGCCAAAGCAGTTGCTATAATGTTAACTAATAAAGGTGGTGCTTCAGAATATCAAGGTTGGGACCTAGTACACAAGCAATCTATTTACCATGTGGGTATACCTACAATAAGTGGCACTGGTGCTGAAGTTTCTAGAACAACGGTGCTTTTGGGCCCAGAAAAAAAATTAGGCATAAATTCAGATTATACCACATTCGACCAAGTTTTATTAGATCCAGAATTAACAAAAGGAGTACCAAAAGAACAATGGTTTTATACAGGTATGGACTGTTTTATTCATTGTATTGAATCACTTAATGGAACCTTTTTAAATGCCTTCAGCAAAAGTTATGGCGAAAAATCTTTAGAGCTTTGTAAAGAAGTATTTCTTGAGGATATACCAGCGTCTGAAAGTAGAGAAAAGTTAATGATGGCATCTTGGCATGGCGGTATGAGTATAGCCTATTCTCAAGTAGGTGTAGCCCATGCCATGAGTTATGGTTTAGGGTACGTTTTAGGCATAAAGCATGGTATTGGTAATTGCCTTGTTTTTCAATATTTAGAGGAGTTTTATCCGCAAGGTGTAATGTTATTTAATAAAATGCTTACAAAGCATCAAATTGTATTACCAACAGGTATTTGTTCTAAATTGTCAGAATCTGAAATGGATACCATGATTTGTGTAGCCATGGGGATGGAGCCATTATGGGAAAATGCCTTAGGAGAAAATTGGAGGTCTTTAATTACGGCCGAAAAATTAAAAGCTATTTACCAAAAGATATAATTTTACAAAGAAGTTTAATAGAACATCGGTGCAATAACAATATGCAAGCATTAGCAAAATTCATTTATTTTAAAATATTAGGTTGGACTATTAAAGGAGAATTTCCTTCTCATTTAAACAAATTCGTGGCTATCGTGGTGCCACATACGAGTTGGTGGGATTTTGTTTTAGGCCTATTAGTACGAAAAGTTTGGAATGAAGAAATCAATTACATTGGTAAGAAAAGCCTTTTTGATTCACCCTTTGGTTGGTTTTTTAAGTGGACAGGTGGTGCACCAATTGATCGCTCCAAAACTAATGACACGGTGAAAGCTACTGCACAAATTTTTAACGAACGAGAAAAATTTAGATTGGCATTATCTCCAGAAGGCACAAGAAAAAAAGTTGAGAAATGGAAGACCGGGTTTTATTTTATTGCGAAAACAGCAAATGTACCTATAGTGCTTGTGGCCTTTGATTATGGTAAAAAGGAGGTTAAAATTTCTGAACCGATAAAACCTACAGAAAATCAAATCGCAGATTTTGAAAAGTACCATGCTTTTTATGATGGGGTAGAGGGGCTGTACCGCTAGAATTCACTAGTTTACTTCAATCATAGTTTTAAAATACCTATATCATATATTGTATTCAAAATCGATAAATAATCAGTTTTGAATAGTATCATTGATAGTCAGACCTATTGAACAAATTCTCAAAGGTTTTCTAAAAAATAGAATACGCCGTAGTCTTATATTTAAGGTAAAATATACCGCTCTCAAAAGACAAAAGAATTTTTCATTCGGTTGCTTTTACTATTTTTATTGTCCTAAAAAAAGGTTTTTTATCCCTGTAACCGAACAGTTTGTCGAAAAGACCACCAATTAAGATACCTACATTCTTAAAAAAATCCTATTTTCAAAGTATTGAATTAAACTGTATTCAATTGGTTTTTCCCCCTTCCATAATCTGATGGACCTTTTTGAATGTATTTTATTTTAAACCCACAGCTTACTCGAAATTAGTCTAGTTATCTAATAACCTAAAAATAACTAGAATGGAAAAAAACTACCCAAGACGCCTTTTTCTTGGAAAGACTTTGTTGGCAGCAACAGGTCTTATGTGTGTTCCAACAGGAGCAATTGCAAAAGAATTAGGTACTAATAGCGCACCATTTAAAGGTTATACCCCTTATACAGATATTAAAACAGATTTAAGAACTTCCTTTTTAGGTAAAGAAGTATCGGTCTCTGGTAAAATATATGATGCCACAGGAAATACTACTATTCCTAATGCATTGATAGAGGTATGGCATTTATCTCCAGAAAAAAAGGTTTATAAGCATCGCGGTAAAATGTTTACCGATGACGACGGCAGGTATCAGTTTATAACAGACTGGCCAAACCGTGAACCAGGCAAACAACACCGTATTTATTTCAAAGTTTCAAATGCAGGTAAAACCATTTTTACAGAACTATTGTTCAGTGATTTTGGTGCACATATTACAGACAAACATTGGGAACAAAATCAGCAACTAGCTGAAAATAAACGTTTTCCAAAGTTCGATACTTTTTTAAATAAATCAACAATCAATTTCAATTTTACTCTTAACCAATAAACGCAGATAATTATGGAACCATTTTTAGCGGAAATATTAATGTTCGGCGGAAATTTCGCACCCAGAGGATGGGCGTTTTGTGATGGCCAATTACTAGCCATCAATCAATACCAAGCACTGTTTTCATTATTAGGCACTACCTATGGCGGTGATGGTAGAACAACTTTTGCACTGCCCGATTTACGCGGTAGAGTGGCCATGCATGCTGGGAACGGACCAGGATTATCTCCTAGATCCCTTGGTCAGAAATCAGGTTTGGAAACCAATACATTAAATGTTGGACAGTTACCATCCCACAACCATACATTTAATTTACCAGCTAAGGAAGAAGGAAATGAAGGTGCTCCTGATGGTGCTTTTATAGCTGGCGATGGTACAGCGTCATTTGGTACAACCAGCGATGTTACCTTGGGTACTGCGACGACGAACAATACGGGTGGCAATCAAGCCGTGAACAATTTACAACCTTATAATTGTGTAAATTTTATCATCGCCTTGCAAGGCACTTTTCCGTCTAGAAATTAATAAACCAATATAACAAAACACGAATCAATTATGGAACCATTTATAGGACAGATCATCATGTTTGGCGGAAATTTTGCCCCAAGAGGCTGGGCATTTTGCGACGGTCAATTGTTGGCAATAGCTCAAAATACGGCGTTATTTTCAATTTTAGGCACCACCTATGGCGGTGATGGCCGTACTACTTTTGGCTTGCCTGGACTACGCGGAAGAGTAGCCATGCATCCGGGAAATGGCCCAGGGTTAGCACCAAGAAGGCTAGGAGAAAAAGGCGGTTCAGAATCCAACACGATGAATGTAAATCAATTGCCATCCCACAATCATACATTTAATTTACCAGCTAAGGAAGAAGGAGATGAAGGTGCTCCTGATGGTGCTTTTATAGCTGGCGATGGTACAGCGTCATTTGGTACTACCAGTGATGTTACCTTGGCAGGTGCAACTACGAATAATACTGGTAACAACCAATCCGTAAACAACTTACAGCCTTATAATTGTGTAAACTTTATCATCGCATTGGTGGGCGTCTATCCATCAAGAAGTTAATTAATAAGAGTTGTTGTTCCCACTAACAAAATAAACCAACATGAAAAAAATCACCCTTTTAGTATTCGTATTCTTTGCAATTTGTTTTGCACATGCACAGACATCGCTTTCTGTAGGTGATATTGCCTTTTTGGGCAGTAATACAGATGTAGGTAGCACAACGGCAGACAATGTAAGCTTTGTATTGTTAAAAGATATAGATGCTGCTACCACGATTATCTTCACCGATCGTGGATGGAATGATACTGGTGGTTTTTCCAATTTTCCCGGCGATGGCGAACTAACCTGGGTTTCAGGTAGTGCGCGTAGTGCAGGAGATATTATTGTATTGGATTTGTCTTTTGGAGCTTTAAGTAACAACGCGACCTATGCAAGTCAAGGTGACCAATTATTTGCCCTTCAAGGTACCATAGCGAATCCCCAGTTTATTGCTGGTCTGCACTTTAATGTAGCCACAACCGTTACAGATGATGCCAATTGGGATGGGGTGGCAAACTCAAATTCAACTTCGGCTTTACCAAATGCCTTGAGTACGGGTAATACAGCAGTACGTCTTTATGGTGCTGGAGGGATAGAACAAGATAATTTTCAATTTAGTTGTACAACGGCAGGTGATTCACCAATTACAGGAACCCCAGCGGTCATTCGTGCAATTTTAAATAATTCAACAAATTGGAGCAGCAATAATAGTGCAGGTTTTAACCCACCTCTAGAAGTAGGTTGCACCATATCGATAGCATCTAATGCAGATATGACGCCACCAACGATTACATGTGCGGCAACACCGTCATCTATTCAAGCAGGTATTAATGGCACGACTACAACACCAGATTTGGTTTCGGGTAGTTCTGCTACAGATAATGTTTCTGCACAAGGAAATATTACCATAACACAATCACCAGCTGTTGGTGCAACCATTGGTGTTGGTGTAAATATGGTAACCATTACGGCAACCGATGAAGCGGGTAATTCAGCAAACTGTATGGTAGATGTAACGGTAGCTGAACCGCTATTTACAAGCTTAGCAGCAGGTGACATCGCTTTTGTAGGTTTCAATTTAGATGGTACCGATGCCTTTGCTTTTATAATCCTTGAAGATATTATAGCAGGTACGAATATAAAATTTACTGATTGTGGCGCTACAAACCCTAATGTTATCAACTGTATTTTAGGAGATGCAGTTAATACTTGGTATGCACCTACAACTTTTTCTGCGGGTACTATTATTACTCTTGACGGAAGCTTTTTTCCAGGGGGTACCTTGGCGATACAAGGTGATCAACTCTTGGCATTTCAAGGCACAACAGCATCACCAACTTTTTTAGCGGGTATTCATAGTAATATTGAAGTAGGGGTGACCGATGATGCAGATTGGGATGGCGCAAGTATTAACAATGACGAATCGGCATTACCAGACCAATTGATCAATGGGGTCAATGCACTTCGTGTACACGCTATGGAAACAGAGGTAGATAATTGGCAATTAGATTGTTCTTCGCTACCATCTGTCGCACTTACTGGAAGTAAACAACAAATAGCAGCCATTATTAATGACATACAATATTGGGTAGGGAACAATTCAAATGAGTATATACCTACCGTAAATCCTGCTTGTATTTTTACTGTTATAGCAGATAATACGCCACCTACCGTAACCATCGAACAAGCAACAGCGCAGGCCGACCCAACGGCTACTTCACCCATAAACTTTACAGTAGTGTTCAACGAGCCTGTCACTGATTTTACCACGGGCGACGTAACCCTAAATGGATCTGCAAACCCAACTACTGCCGAGGTAACAGAAATAGCCCCTAACGACGGCACAACATTTAATGTTGCCGTTAGCGGAATGACCGGCGATGGAACGGTAATCGCTACGGTAGGTGCGGGTGTAGCCATAGACATGGGGGGTAATCTTAATGAGGCCAGCACGAGTACAGATAACGAAGTTTTCTACGATGCGACAGCCCCTACACTTTTATCTATAGAAAGATTAACTCCATTGAACAGTTTGACCAATGCCGACCAATTAAAGTGGACTTTGACCTTCAGCGAAGTTGTATCGAGCATCACTGATGTGTTTTTAGGTATGCAATTAACCGGGCCAACTAGCCCAGCTATATTGAGCGCTTCTACAGGAGATTTAAGTGGTTTTCAATATACGGTCACCGGTGGTGATGTTGCCAATTACAATGGCATAGTCGGGTTAGATATCAAACCTATTAACAATATTACCGATTTAGCGG
>CAXBIJ010000100.1:0-11073 GCA_963975675.1 uncultured Maribacter sp.
GATTTTACTGAATGAAAAGGGAATCACTAAAAATTGGAAACAGAATCTAAAACAGAAAGGTAAGTCATATCAAATTCAAGATGTTTTCGATTTTGCAAAGCGTCATCATTTAGAGAATTTAATTGTTATAGATAATACGGCAAGTCAAGATTTTGTAGCCAATTATTTTGATTTCGTAGAACATGGTTTTGATATTGTATCCTCCAATAAAATAGCGAACACATTGCGCTACGATTTTTATCAATTGTTGCGTGAAGAATTGCAGAAGAACCAAAAGCAATATTTGTATGAAACCAATGTAGGTGCGGGTCTTCCGTTAATAGATACAATTAAATTATTGCATTTGTCCGGAGAGAATATCACCAGAATCAAAGGGGTGTTTTCAGGTTCATTGAGTTATATATTCAATACATTCTCTGAAGTAGATGTTCCATTTTCTTCTATTTTGAAAGATGCAATGTTAAAAGGGTTTACTGAACCAGACCCAAGGGAAGATTTATCTGGTAACGACGTAGGGCGTAAATTATTGATACTAGCTCGTGAACTCGATTTGCATAATGAGTTTTCAGATATTCATATTGATAACCTTATTCCGAAGAGGTTACAAGAAGGGGATGTTGATTTCTTTTTAGAACATTTAGAAGTCTTGGATGTCAAGTTCAATGAAATAAAGAAGAACCAAAAGCCTAATCATGTATTACGTTATGTAGGTGATTTACATGGAAATCTACAAAAGGAGAAAGGAGTACTAGATGTGAAATTGATATCCGTACCAAAAGAGAGTGCGCTGGGGCAAGTGAAAGGTTCAGATTCTATCATAGAAATATACACGGAATCGTATGGTGAGAATCCACTTGTTATTCAAGGTGCCGGCGCTGGTGCAGCAGTTACAGCCAGAGGTGTTTTTGGTGATATTTTGAGAATTGCAGAGAAAGGGTAATCTAAAGTTAAAGGGTAAAAGTTCAAGGTTCAAGAAAAGGTAGAGGTAATTGAGAATAGATTTAAAAAATGAAAGAGAGCAACAATAAGTTTGAAACAAACGCCATACGCACGCAGTTAAAACGAAGTGAGAATTTAGAGCATTCTGTTCCATTGTATTTGACTTCTAGTTTTGTATTTGAGGATGCGGAAGATATGCGGGCTTCTTTTGCAGAGGAAAAGGAACGTAATATTTATTCGAGATACTCGAATCCGAATTCATCTGAGTTTATAGAAAAAGTATGCCAAATGGAAGGTGCTGAAAACGGATTCGCATTTGCGTCAGGTATGGCAGCCGTTTTTTCAACTTTGGCAGCTTTGTTGAATAGTGGGGACCATATCTTATCTGCTAGAAGCATATTTGGATCAACCCATTCGTTGTTTAATAATTTCTTTCCAAAATGGAATATTAGTCATTCGTATTTTAAGATTGACGAGCTTGATGCTATTGAAAGTCTTATAACTCCGAATACTAAAATACTGTATGCGGAAACGCCTACGAACCCAGGTGTTGATGTATTGGATTTAGAGGAGTTAGGTAAGATTGCTAAAAGAAATAATCTTATTTTAATTATTGATAATTGTTTCGCTACACCTTATTTACAGCAACCAATAAAATTTGGTGCCGATTTGGTAATCCATTCAGGTACTAAGTTGATGGATGGACAGGGTAGGGTATTGGCAGGAATTACTGTGGGTAGTGCTGAGTTGATGGATAAAGTCTATCGTTTTTCTCGAATTACTGGTCCGGCATTATCACCTTTTAATGCATGGGTGCTTTCTAAAAGCTTAGAAACTTTGGCGGTACGTGTAGATAGACATTGTGAAAATGCATTAAAACTAGCTGAATTCTTAGAAGGTAATCCAAAAATAAACTGGGTGAAATATCCATTTCTAAAATCGCATCCTAAATATGAAATAGCCAAAAAGCAAATGAAGGCTGGTGGCTGTGTTGTAGCTTTTGAGGTAAAAGGCGGATTAGAAGCTGGTAGGGAGTTTTTCGATTCCATAAAATTATTATCCCTTTCTGCGAACCTTGGTGATTCTAGAACTATAGTTACCCATCCAGCATCAACCACGCATAGTAAATTAAGTATTGATGAACGAGCAGCAGTAGGCATATCTGATGGAATGGTTCGTATATCTGTAGGGTTAGAGCATATTGATGATATTATATCTGATATTGAACAGGCATTAGGTTAAACTCAATTTAAAACATAAAAAAAGCCCAGTATTAGCTGGGCTTTTTTCTTATCGTGTAAAGTAAATTACTTTGTCAATGTCATATTGTAGGTAGCACTAACACTTGTTGTTGCTCCAAATACCTCTATAGTCTCATCCAATTTATATCTCAGAGACATTTTAGTGTCTGTAAGTTCTGTAATGGCTAAGCCTATTTCTTCTTCTCCAGTTCCAAAGTATAGGATATTACCATCAAGTCTCCATTCATCAGATTGAAAAAAGTTTTCACCCTCTTCTTCTTGTGTAGTAGTTTCGCCCAATACGGTGGTAGTTAATACAGTGGTGTAAGACCCTTCACTTGTTACAATTTGAGGTTCTTCTGAAAAAGTGACTACGGTGTTAAAATCCTTTCCTATGGCATCAAAAGTGGTAGGGATAGAAGTTCCATCAAAATCCGTGTCAGATGTTCCATCGGTCGTTTCTAAAGCTGTTAAATTCCAAGAACCAGTAATTTTTGATTCGCTTGCATTAGACACACCATCTTCATCTTTAGAACATGATGAGAATACAAGGGTAAATACTGTGAAAATAGATAATAAGAATAATTTTTTCATGAATTGTTTTTGCTTGAATTATGTTAACGGTGAAATTGTGTCATAAAGTATTTTAGCAATATTTTTTTATTTGGCTATCTTAGCATCATGCTCTCCAAAAAGACAAAATACGGGTTAAAGGCCCTTGCTTATTTAGCTTTACAGAAAGATAAAAAGCCTGTACAGATTTCAGAAATTGCTGAGAAGGAGAACATATCTCAAAAATTTCTGGAAAGTATTCTTTTAAGTCTTAAAAAGACAGGTTTTTTAGGTTCTAAAAAAGGAAAGGGCGGAGGCTATTATTTATTAAAATCTCCAGAAGAGATTTCAATGACCGATGTTATGCGTGTCTTAGAAGGTCCAATTTCTATGGTGCCTTGTGTGAGTTTGAATTTCTACGAAACTTGTGATGACTGCCCTGATGAACAAACTTGTTCTGTTCATAAATTGATGCTTCAGGTGCGTGATAGTACGTTAGAGGTGTATCGACATAATACGCTAAGAGATATTATATCTTAATAATTACTATTTAATCTATCCGCTTTTAAGAAACATATTATTGCGAATTATCAAATTTTCATTCCTATTTGTTAATAATCTACTAAATCTATAGGGTAATTGATTTTTTTCGAGAATTAATGCGACCTACTTTAAAAATAAATTCTATTTTTGAAAACTCTATTAAATTAGTAGGGTAATAAAATTGAAATAGAAGATGATTGCAGATCAGCTTATTTTAAATAAAAAAGAGTCTAAAACGACCTATGAAGAAGATAAAACTTCTGAGAAACCTTTACGAAGCATAGCTAAGGCATTTAGCTGGAGGGTGATAGGTACGTTAGATACATTGGTTATATCGTATTTATTAACCGGTAAAATATCACTTGCAGCTTCTATTGCATCCATTGATTTTGTCACGAAAATGGTACTATACTTTTTTCATGAACGAATTTGGAATTTAGTAAAGTGGGGTAAATAATAAAGGATAGGATTATGGCAATAACAGAAGCACAAGTTCATAAGTTAAACATACAGTTTAAAGGTATTCCGCCAGAAGAAATTATTTCCTGGGCCGTAAAACATGCGCAAACTCCTGTAGTTACGACTAATTTTAGACCATATGAGGTGGCGATTTTACATGCTGTTTCTGGGGTTAGAAATGATATTCCTGTTATTTGGTGTGATACAGGTTATAATACACCAAAGACCTATAAGCACGCAGAAGAATTAATTGGCAAATTAAATTTAAACGTAAAACTATATGTGCCTAGACAAACTACTGCACATAGAGATGCTGTAATGGGAATTCCTCAAATTGATGATTCTCGACATGCAGAATTTACTGAACAAGTGAAGTTAGAGCCTTTTAAAAGAGCCATGGCAGATTTTAAACCAGATGTTTGGTTTACTAACCTTAGAAAAGGTCAAACCGCACACCGAGATAGTTTAGATATTTTAAGTCTAAGCAAAGATGGTGTTTTAAAGGTGAGTCCGTTTTACCATTGGAACGATACACAACTAGATTCCTATTTAAAGAAATATAATCTTACTAACGAACATAACTATTTTGACCCAACAAAGGTGTTAGAAAATAGAGAATGTGGATTGCATAGTTAATACAAGGGAAGAAAAGAATTAAAGATAATTTATCTAAAAAAGCATAATGAGTAATACAAGCACGGAATTGGAAGTAATACCATCCCAAAAACTTTTAAAAGATACCTCCCATATAAATGCACTTGAGAATGAAGCTATTTATATTATAAGAGAAGTAGCTGCTCAGTTTGAGAAGCCTGTTCTTTTGTTTTCAGGTGGTAAAGATTCTATTACATTGGTTCGTTTGGCACAAAAAGCATTTTGGCCATCGAAAATTCCTTTCCCTTTAATGCATATTGATACAGGGCATAACTTTCCAGAGACTATAGAGTTTAGAGATAGATTGGTAGAGGAATTAGGGTTAGAGCTTATTGTTCGTAATGTACAAGACTCGATTGATCAAGGTAAAGTAAAAGAAGAGTCAGGTAGATATTCAAGTAGAAATAGCTTGCAGACAACCACGTTGTTAGATGCTATTGAAGAATTTAAATTTGATGCCTGTATTGGTGGTGCACGTAGAGACGAAGAAAAAGCACGTGCTAAAGAACGTATTTTCTCGGTGAGAGATGATTTTGGTCAATGGGATGAGCGTAACCAACGCCCAGAGTTATTTGACATGTTGAACGGTCAAATAGAATTGGGTCAGAACGTTAGAGTCTTTCCAATATCTAACTGGACAGAATTAGATGTTTGGTCTTACATTAAAGATGAGGCATTTGAAATTCCTTCAATTTATTTCGCACACAAACGCAAAACTTTTTTAAGAGACGGTATGATTTGGTCTGCGGAAGATGGCATTGTTTTTAGAGAAGATGATGAGGTTGTAGAAGAGCGTTTGGTTCGTTTTCGTACGGTAGGTGATATGTCATGTACAGCTGCAGTATTGTCAGATGCGGTAAGTATCGATATAGTGGTTGAAGAGATTCGAAATTCCTCAATATCGGAACGTGGAGCACGTATAGACGATAAGCGTTCTGAAGCAGCAATGGAGAAAAGAAAACAACAAGGATACTTTTAAAAATAGGCAGTATTCAGTAACAGGAAGCAATTTTAAAATAATAGGAACTGCAAACTGTAACTGCAAACCGAAAACTAAAAAAAATGGAAGTACTAAAAATAGCAACAGCAGGTAGTGTAGATGACGGTAAAAGTACCTTGATAGGAAGAATACTGTACGATACAAAATCACTAACCAGCGATAAGTTAGAGGCAATTGAAAAAACCAGTAAGCAAAAGGGGTATGATTATTTAGATTTCTCTTTAGCAACAGATGGTTTGGTGGCGGAACGCGAGCAGGGGATTACTATAGATGTTGCCCATATTTATTTCTCTACGGCAAAGAAAAGTTACATTATTGCGGATACCCCTGGGCATGTAGAATATACACGTAACATGGTTACGGGTGCCTCTACTTCACAGGCAGCGATTATATTAATCGATGCTAGAAAAGGTGTGATTGAACAAACAAACAGACATTTTTTTATTAATAATTTACTGCGCATAAAAGATGTTGTAGTTGCAATTAATAAGATGGATTTGGTTGATTATTCTGAGGAAACGTATAACGCTATTAAAGCCGATTTTCAAGAATTGATGGCAAAACGCGATTACCAAGACCAGAAAATCACCTTCATTCCAGTAAGTGCATTGAAGGGTGACAACGTAGTAAATCGTTCAGATAAAACGCCATGGTACAAAGGGCAATCTTTATTAGAACATTTTGAAGCTTTAGATAGAAAAGATATTTTCAACGTTGGTACGCCACGTTTTCCAGTGCAATATGTTATTCGTCCTAAGACAGATGAGCATCATGATTTTAGAGGGTTTGCAGGTAAGGTATATGGTGGCGAGTTAAGTGTAGGTGATGAGGTGGTGGCACTTCCGTCGCAAACACGTTCTAAGATAAAGGACATTTATTTTTACGACAAAAAATACAAGACAGCCTCTAGAAGGTCGTCCGTAACGATAACATTAGATGATGAAATTAATTTAAGTCGTGGCGACATGTTAGTGAAAGCTAATGATTTACCAACAGTAGATAAGCAATTTACAGCTACAATTTCTTGGATGGATTCATTGCCTTTGGCCACAGGAAACAAATATATAGTACAACACGGTGTCAATAAAGTATTGGCAAAAGTGGAACAAGTACATCATAAAATCGCTCCAGATTATTCGGGTATCGATACAAAAGCAGATTCTTTGGGTATGAATGATATTGCCCAAGTTAGTTTCCGTTTAAATAAACCAATCTTCTATGATCAATTTAAGAATCACAGAACTAATGGTTCGTTTATTTTAATAGACACCAAATCTAATAGTACCGTAGGAGCGGGATTCATTAGTTAAATAAAAAAGGTCAATGTTAATATTGACTGTTTTTAATAAGTCTATAAAATCTATAGGCAAAATATAGTAATAATTTATCTCAGTACGTAGTGCTGAATACTTAATACCGAACGATGCAGAGTTTTAGAACAGAAATAGAGAATCAAGTAGTTGCGAATGATATTTTAGAATTGGAACGCAAGATTCATGAGTTCCATAGCGGCAAATTAGATGAGGAAAAATTTAGAAGCCTACGCTTGGCTCGTGGAGTATACGGTCAGCGTCAAGAAGGGGTTCAAATGATTCGTATAAAATTACCATATGGTAAGGTGACTTCTAAGCAATTGCTTCGTATTTGTGATGTATCGGATGAATATTCTACAGGTAGATTGCATATTACAACACGGCAAGATATTCAGATTCACTATGTGGATTTGAACAGGACTCCAGAGTTGTGGTCAGAATTAGAAAAGGATGAAATAACATTAAGAGAAGCATGTGGTAATACGGTACGTAACGTAACGGCTAGTGAAACTGCAGGTATAGATGTAGATGAACCTTTCGATGTTTCGCCTTATGCACATGCATTATTCCAGTATTTCTTAAGAAATCCTGTGAGTCAAGAAATGGGACGTAAGTTCAAGGTTTCTTTCTCTGCTAGTGATGCCGATACCGGATTGTCATACATGCACGATTTGGGTTTTATTGCTAAGCTTGAAAATGGAGAGCCAGGTTTTAAAGTAATGCTTGGTGGCGGATTGGGTTCTCAGCCAAGACACGCAGATGAGTTATATAGCTTTTTGCCAGCAGATCAAATTATTCCTTTAATGGAAACGGTTATTCGAGTTTTTGACCGTTACGATGAGCGTAAGAGTAGAGCAAAAGCTAGAATGAAATTCTTATTAAAAGATCTAGGATTAGACGGATTCAAAGAATTATTGGCAGCTGAGAAAACGGCTGTGCCTTTTGATACTTTTCCTATTAATCCAGAAGAATATTCAAAAATAAAAGTATCAGATTTAGAAGTGCCAAGTGTAGAAATAACTGATGCCAAAGAATATGGGCAGTGGAAATTAACGAATGTGGTGCCACAAAAACAACCAGGTTATGTTGCTATCGGTATCAAGGTTTTATTAGGTGATTTTTATACCGATAAAGCTCGATTATTGGCGAATTTGGTGCAGAAATATGCAGCAGGAGAATTAAGATTATCGCTACGTCAGAATATTCTAATTCCTTTTGTTAAGGAAGAAAATATTGAATTTTTCTTTACGGAACTGAAAAAGCTAGGTTTCACGGAAGCTGGTTATAATAAGGCAATAGATATTACAGCTTGCCCAGGTACAGATACCTGTAATTTAGGTATTTCAAGTAGTACGGGTATAGCAGAAGAATTAGAACGTGTTATCAAAACAGAATATCCAGATTATATCAATAACGAAGATGTCGTTATTAAAATTAGTGGATGTATGAATGCATGTGGTCAACATAACATGGCCAATATTGGTTTTCAAGGAATGTCTGTTCGTACAAAAGATAAATTAGTGGCACCTGCACTTCAAGTATTACTAGGTGGAAGTACTGATGGTAACGGACAAGGAAGATTTGCTGACAAAGTTGTTAAGGTACCAAGTAAAAGAGGTCCGGAAGCATTACGTTTAATATTGAATGATTTTGATGCAAATGGCGGCGATTTATCATTCCCAGATTACTACGCTGAAAAAGGTCAAATGTATTTCTATGAATTTCTAACTCCATTATCATCAGTTGATGATTTAACGGCAGAAGATTTTATCGACTGGGGAAACTCAGAACGATATGAGAAGGCAATTGGTGTTGGTGAATGTGCCGGAGTTGTAATTGATTTGATTGCAACCCTGCTTTTCGAAAGTGAAGAGAAAATACAAAACGCACAAGATATGTTCGATGCAGAAAAATGGTCGGCAAGTATCTACCACGCATATTCTTCAATGGTAAATTCTGCGAAAGCGATGTTAACGTCAGAGAATACGAAAGTGAATACCCATTCAAGTATCATAAAAGATTTCGATGAGAAATTTGTAGCTGACGGCAGAATTACGGTTGCTGGCGGATTTGAAAAAATGGTACTTCAATTAAATAAAAAAGAGCCTACAAAAGCTTTTGCAGCATTCTATTTGAGTGATGCAAAGTCATTTTTAGAAACTGTTGCGAGATTTAGACAACAAGAATTAGCTGAAGTATAATATGTACATCAAAAACTTATCCAATCAAAAAA
Source organism: uncultured Maribacter sp. (assembly GCA_963975675.1). Classification (GTDB taxonomy): domain Bacteria; phylum Bacteroidota; class Bacteroidia; order Flavobacteriales; family Flavobacteriaceae; genus Maribacter. The sequence continues at coordinate 8,935 of CAXBIJ010000100.1, forward strand.
CAATCAATTCAATAGTTGGCACTCCCTCGCAAAAAAAAGGGAGGTTAACTGTTGTTGGTGCAGGTCCTGGCGATATAGAACTCATCACCCTAAAAGCCATAAAAGCTTTAGAGAATGCAGATGTAGTGTTGTATGATGCTTTGGTGAATGAAGAGCTTTTGCAATATGCTAAGAATGCCGAATTAATCTTCGTCGGCAAACGCAAAGGGTGTTATGCATATCAGCAAGAACAAATCAATGAACTTATTGTAAGTAGAAAATATTCCAGTAACAAAACGAGGAGCATCAGAAAGTTTTTGGGTAATTACAGGTACAACAAAAGAACATAAACTATCAACAGATGTTGCTCTGGCAGCTAAAAGTAGTGCTACTGTAGTAATTCTTATGGGGATGTCTAAACTACCCCAAATAGTTGAGTTGTTTAAAGGCGAAGGCAAGTCAGGCATGCCTATCGCAATTATACAAAACGGAACACGTGAAAATGAGAAGGTAGGTATAGGTACTATTGAATCTATTATTGAGATAGTGGAGAAAGAAGAATTATCTAATCCCGCAATAATAATTATAGGTGAGGTGGTGAAACATCGAGAAGCTTTGATAGAAGTAAAAAATCAGTATTCGCAAGAGAATGTTGGGTTGAGCATTGTAGAAACTGCATAGAGGTAAATAAGTATTAAGTACAATGTACTAAGTAAAGAATATATAGATTAATTGAAATTAAAAGGAATTAGAAAGTGATGTATAGTACAATGGCAACTTTGTACTTATTACTTTTTACTAAAAAAGAAGTTATGATTAAAACAGATATGCTCATAATAGGAGCGGGACCAACCGGATTATTTACGGTGTTTGAAGCAGGATTGTTAAAATTGAAAACGCATTTAATAGATGCCTTGCCACAGCCGGGGGGTCAGTGTTCAGAAATTTATCCTAAGAAACCTATTTATGATATTCCGGCATTTCCAGAAATTTTAGCAGGTACATTGGTAGATAATCTTATGGAACAGATTAAACCATTTGAACCTGGTTTTACATTGGGTGAAAGAGCTGAGACTTTAGATAAATTAGAAGATGGTTCTTTCGTAGTAACTACAAATAAAGGAACACGACATAATGCACCTGTCGTAGTAATTGCAGGAGGATTGGGTTCTTTTGAGCCAAGAAAGCCACCAATATCCAACATAGTAAATTTTGAAGATATTGGAGTTTCTTATATGATTAAGGACCCTGAAGTGTACCGAGATAAAAAAGTAGTTATTGCTGGTGGAGGTGATTCGGCCTTAGATTGGGCAATTTTTTTAACCGATGTAGCTTCAGAAGTTACGTTAGTGCATAGAAGAGATGAGTTTAGGGGAGCTTTAGACTCTGTTGAAAAAGCATCTGAACTCGCCAAATTGGGTAAGATTAAATTAGTGACTAAAGCAGAAGTTAAGGAGTTGTACGGTAAAGACCATTTAGAAGCTGTAGTGCTTAAACATACCGATAAAGAAAAAGAAGATACCTATTTAGAAGTTGACCATTTTATTCCCTTATTCGGACTTTCTCCTAAATTAGGACCAATAGGTGGATGGGGATTAGATATAGAGAAGAATGCAATTAAGGTAAACAATGCAAAAGATTACCAGACAAATATAGCTGGAGTTTATGCAATTGGTGATGTAAATACCTATGAGGGTAAATTAAAATTAATTCTTTCAGGTTTTCATGAAGCAGCAATAATGTGCCAGTTTGCCTATCAACAAATTAATCCTGGAAAACGTTACGTTATGAAATATACCACCGTCGGTGGTGTTGAAGGATTTGACGGCTCTAAAAAAGAAGCTAAAAAAGAAGTGGTACAAAGTATCGCATAAAGTAATTATTTGGTTAGTAAAACCTCTGGATGCTTTATGTATACAGAGGTTTTTTTTATGACAATTTATTAGAATTTCGTGAGCTAAAAAGTCGAGCGAATTTTTGGATTAGAGCGGGTAGTGCCGTTACTTTGCAATTCGTTCATAAATAGATTGAAACGTTATCAAGAAAGGCGGAGGGACTAGACCCTGTGAAACCTTGGCAACCCTTTCCCTAACGGATAAGAAGGTGCTACATTCTATCCCTTTTTTTGGGACAGATAACTCAAGAAAGAACACTTTCCTA
>CAXBIJ010000101.1:0-11062 GCA_963975675.1 uncultured Maribacter sp.
CACCCATATAAGGAAAAGACGTATAAGGGGGTCAATATTGTACATTGTTTTGATGCTGAATCAAGGATTGGAACAGCAGGCCAATTTATATATGATTTCAATTGCATTATAGATTCAAGAAGTAGAAATTTTGATATAATACTGCAACTTGGCTATACTAGCAGTTCTTTGTGGTATTGGCTCTTACCAAAAAAACCATTGATTATTACTAATATGGATGGTCTTGAATGGAAAAGAACGAAATACTCTAAAAAAACCAGGGACTTTCTGAAAAAAGCTGAAAAATGGGCTGCAATGAACAGCGATTATTTAATATCAGATTCTATTGGTATTAAATCTTACCTCAAAGAGACTTATAATATGGATTCTAAATACATAGCATATGGATCAAATGTATTTAATGACCCAAATGACAGTGAATTGGAGCTCTATGGTGTAAAGCCGAAAGAGTATAATATGCTGATTGCAAGATTAGAGCCTGAGAACAACATAGAAACTATATTAAACGGGGTTGTAATGTCAACAACAACGCTACCTTTTTTAGTAATTGGTAAGCTTAGCACAAAGTTTGGCGGGTATTTAAAGAATAAATTTAAAGATGAAAAACGTATAATTTTTTTAGGCGGGGTTTATAATCAAAACCATTTAAATAATTTAAGATATTTCTCTAACCTTTATTTTCATGGTCATTCAGTAGGGGGTACCAACCCTTCTTTATTAGAAGCAATGGCCTCTTGTGCATTAATTATAGCACATAACAATGTTTTTAATAAATCGGTATTAGAAGAAAACGCCTTTTATTTTACTGAGAAAGAAGAAATAGCTACTTCTTTAAATACGCTTACAAAAGAAAAGCACCAAAGTATGATTGATGGAAACATAAATAAAATTAACAATGATTTTAATTGGAATAAGATAAACCAGGAATATCTGAATTTTTTTATAGAATGTTTCCCTGCATAGTTTCATTGCTTTATTTTTGATGGTGATGAGGTTTATTAGCGATATAGTGTAATATTTGACGAGTAAATAGTAATAAATGAAATTCTACAACCGATTAAAACGTTCTTATGATAAGCAGATTAATGGTAGGGGGTTAGCTATTTTTAGAATGTTCTATTGCTTAATTCTGCTTTGTGAAATATCTCAAATCTTCTATTTTCGACATCTTATTTTTGATAAAATACCATACATAGAACTATCTGAAATTGAGTTTGGCATTCCGATTGGCATCTGGCTAATTTCTGTTTTGTTTTTATTTTTTGGCCTGTTCACAAGGTTTTTTTCAGTTCTGAACTATATTATGGGCCTTATTTTGATTGGGTCAATCAATACCTATGAATACCATGTGTTTTATGCATATATGGGGATTAATTTTCTGTTCATGTTTATGCCTATTAGTCAATGTTTATCGTTGGATAGATTAATAAACAAGTTGAAATATTCGAATACAACTTTTCAATATAACCCTCCACAAAATATTTCTCAGCTTTATTATTTTATACCAGTATTGTCAGGTTTGGCACTAGTTTATTTTGATTCTGTTTTTTGGAAATTAGGTTCTCCAATGTGGTATAATGGTTTAGGTGTTTGGGAGCCATCATCTCTACCGATGATAGTACATACGAATACTTCTTGGTTGTTGAACAATGAAATTTTAGTTAAATTTTTAGGGTATTTAACACTGGTGTTTGAAGCTGTTTTCCTTTTTGTGTTTTTCAGGAAAAAGTGGAGAGTACCACTTTTGATTATTGGCTTAGGTTTACATTTAGGTATTTTGGTGACCTTTCCAATACCATGGTTTGCTTTAATAGCTTGTTCAATTTATATATTAATGATTCCTGTATCTTTTTGGGATAAGGTATTTAAAAGAAATATGAAAACTTCAAAGCTAGAAGTTTTTTATGATACTGAGTGCCCCTTATGTGTTAGAACGAAAATAACGGTAAATCATTTAAGTAATAGTGGTAGAATTAAATTCTTAACGGTACAGTATGATGGCGTTGAGAATAAGTATCTTCAAGATAAGACAGAAGAACAATTATTAACGGATATACATAGTGTCGATAAGAAAGGTAATGTATATTTTGGTGTAAATACCTATATACAAATTATGAGGCAGATTTGGTATTTATACCCTCTTTCACTTATTTTAAGAACACCAGGTATATTTCATCTAGCAAATGCGGTATATAGTTATGTTGCAAAAAATCGAACTAAAGAACGTTGTACAGACGAAAATTGTGGTTATGACCCTCCTTCCATACCAGATGATTCTAAATTTAAATTATTACACAACCTTACGCTAAAAGATTTAAAATTTAAATTACTACATCTTTATATAGTAATGGCGATAGTTTTGCAAGGCATTCTAATATATCATAGTTATCTCTCTGAGAATATACAGCAGGCACTTGGTTTTAATGACAGCAAGGTAGATGTTGTATTAGAAAAGTCTGTCTCATTGGTCGATAAGGTAAGTAAAACATTATTGGGTGTTACTCATCATGTGGTATTTACCGATAAAATTCACTTTGATGGTTATGACCATGTCGTAGCAGTAGCCTATATTAGGAAGGATGGTTCTGAAAAATTACTGCCAATAATTGATGATAATGGCTCACCTTCAAAATATATTTATTCTTTTAATTGGGTAAAATGGACTTTTCGTGTAAATGGTATAAATGTGGATCAGAATAAATTGGAAAAGGGAGTAAGGGATTTTACTGCATTTTGGGCACATAAGAATGGAGTGTCTTTAGTGGACGCTAAATTTAAGATTAAGGTTAAAAAAATTGAAAGTTCTTCTGTATGGAAGGACAATCATCTTGAGATTCAAATGAATAAACCATGGATTGATGGAGGTTATGTAGAATGGAAAAATGATCAGTACTATCCATCAATAAAGGAAATTGAAAAATTGTAGTTAACGAATGAATATTTTAATAACTGGAATTAATGGTTTTTTGGGTAGCTATGTCTATAAGCATTTTAAAAATGGAAATGTAATTAAAGGGATTGCAAGATCTTCGAATAAATTAGGAGATGTAGAAATATATAGTTCAGATCAGTTATTAAAAATAAACTTTGTTCCAGACGTTGTAATCATGTGCCATGCAGCCGTATCATCAGGGAACGATAGTGTCTTAAATAATCAATTATATGATTCAAACGTGGCGTTTACAAAAAGTGTTAGTGATAAATTTAAATCATCAAAATTAATTTACCTATCGACTGTTTCAATATATGATAATACCCAATTGATCAAAGAAAATTCTAATATTAACCCTAAGTCAGAATACGCAATTTCTAAACTGTGGGGTGAAAATATTATTCTTAATTCTGAAAAAGCTATAGTGTTAAGAATATCTTCTATGTATGGGAATGGTATGAAAGAGAATACGATCATACCTAATTATATTAATCAGGCATTGTCTAATTCTGTTATAGAGGTGTGGGGTAATGGTAGTAGAAAACAAAATTATATTCATGTTTCAGATGTTGTAAAATATCTAGAAGCAATCATAGAAAATTTCGAGAGTAATAATAAGACCATATTTTTAGGAGTATCAAAAACAGAACATTCTAATTTTGAACTGTCTAAAATAATTTCAAACCATACCAAAGCTAAAGTTGAATGTGTAAATGAAGATTATTCAACCTCTTATATGTATAACAATAATTTTACTACAGAAACACTTGGCTTTGAACCTCAGGTTTCTTTTAATGAAGCAATAATAAACTATATAGAATGCCAAAAAAAACAGTATTAGTTACCGGAATCGGTGGAAATGTAGGGCAAGGAATTTTAAGAAACATTAAAGATAGTTTCCCTGAAATTCATTTGATAGGTGTCGACATTTCAGAATTTACACCGGGTAATTATCTCTGCGATAAAACCTATAAAGTGCCTTTTTCAAATAGCCAAAATTATATTCCTCGAATTCAAGAGGTATGTAATATTGAAAAAGTAGATTTAATTATTCCTTCAACAGATTATGAGGTGTATTTTTTATCAAAAAATCAAGATAGTATATCAGCTTCAGTAATTGCTAGTGATTATAAAACCACTGAAAAATATTTAGATAAGTATAAATCTTACTTATATCATGAAGAAAACGGCATTCCATTTTCTAAATCTTGGTTGCCATCTAACTATATTCCAATTGAAGGCGATATAATTGCAAAGCCTCGAGAAGGCAGGGGTTCTAGAGGTATTCTTATAAATCCTTCTAGCTTAGATGGTATGGCAGATGATTATTTAATACAACCCCTATTAAAGGGTAAAGAAATTACCTGTGCTGTTTACGTTACTAAGAGAAATAAACTTCACGGTCTCTTTACTATGGAGCGAGAATTGACAAATGGTACTACCTCTAAATCAAAGGTGGTTTTTGAGCACGACGAAAAATTAAGAGATATTGCGCTGAAGATGATAAGTCTAAAAGGGTTAAGAGGAGCCTTTAATATACAATCGATTGTCACAAAGGATAACAACATTATTCCATTCGAAATTAACTGTCGAATTTCTGGAACCAATTCGATTCGACATAATCTAGGGTTTCAAGATGTTAAATATACCATTGAAGAACATCTTTTTAATCTCGAACCTACCATGCCAAAACCTATTCCAGGAATTGCAACACGCATTCTACTAGATGTTATATATCCTGGAGCTACCGACGAATCAAAATTAAATAATGTAGAAAACAAACACTTGGTATATTAAAATGATAGAGTATGTTTTTTTAGATGTTTCTGGTACAATATTGTCCAAACCCTCATTGTTTAGTAAGATAAACGATGTGTTAGTAGCTCATGGCGTTCATAGGTCAATAGAGGAGATTAAACTAAAGCATAAGTTGCTTTCTGAGGTAATCAAATTTCCCGACAGAACAGATGTGGAATTTTACACTAAGTTCAATTCAGATTTGCTTTACTTGTTGGGTGTGATACCAAGTGCCAACTTACTTTCAGATATATTCAACAGCTGTACATATTTACCGTGGGAAAAATTTGATGATACAGATGCGTTAAAGAACATTAATATACCGATAGGAATTATATCGAATTTTAATTCAACACTTAAAGAGAAATTGAATTCTTTTTTTGGACCTATTTTTACTGATATATTTGTTTCAGAAGAGCTGGGTGTTGCTAAACCAAAGCTAGAATTTTATGAAATTGCTTGTGAAAAGAGTGGTGTAAAACCTGAAAACATATTGTATATAGGAGATTCTATTAAATTGGATTTGGAGCCAGCAATAAAAGTTGGTATGAATGCTTTAATTATTGACAGAGATTCTTTTTATGAAAAATCTGATTTTATAATTAATAGTTTACATGAAATAGAAAAACGATTAATATGAGGACACTTGCTATTATTGGGTCAGGAGACTTAGGTCAACAAATTGCACATTTCGCAATTAGTGATAATCATTATGAAAAAGTAGTTTTTTTTGATGATTTTACCCAAGAGAAATCAGTTGGTGGTTTTTCAATCATAGGCAAGTCTTCAGATGTAGAACAGAAATTTAAAGAGAATAGATTTGATGAATTGATTATTGCAATTGGATATAATCATATGTCAACTAGAACCAATATTTATAAGCGGTTTAAAGATGAAATACCCTTTGGACGTTTAATTCACTCAACCACGCATGTTGATGTTACCGCCAAAATAGCTGAAGGGGTAGTTATCTATCCTGCTTGCGTTATAGATGCTTATGTAGAGATTGAAGCTAATGTTTTAATTAATATTGGGTCTCTTGTCGCACACCATAGTATTGTTGGTGCCCATTCTTTTTTGTCACCAAGGGTGGCAATTGCGGGTTTCTCAAAAATCGGGAAATGCTGTATTTTAGGTATAAATAGTACTATAATCGATAATATTAAGATTAAAGAAAACAGTAAATTAGGAGCAGGCGCTGTGGTTATAAAAAACTTAAATGAAAGCGGCTTGTATGTAGGTAACCCTGTAAGATTTATAAGAGCACATGATTCCATTTAACAAACCTCATTTAACGGGTAAAGAAACACATTATATATACGATGCTGTCAATTCTGGTAAATTATCGGGTAACGGTAAATACACAAAAAAGGCGCAAGCTTTTTTTGAAGAGAAATTTCGTTTCAAAAAGACTTTATTAACTACATCTTGTACAGATGCCTTAGAAATGGCTGCAATTTTATTGAAAATAGTCGAAGGTGATGAGGTCATAGTACCTTCATATACCTTTGTTTCTACAGCTCTGGCATTTGTAAGGCAAGGTGCAAAAATTGTTTTTGCTGACAGTAGGTCTGATCATCCTGGGATAGATGAAAGCTTGGTTGAAAATTTAATAACTCCAAAAACTAAAGCAATTGTAGTTGTTCATTATGCTGGTGTAGCCTGTGATATGGATGTTATAATGCAAATTGCTAAAAAGCACAATATTTTTGTTGTAGAAGATGCAGCACAGGCAATCGATTCATATTACAAAGGCAATCCTTTGGGGGGCATTGGGCATTTAGGTGCTTTTTCCTTTCATGAAACAAAAAATATTATTTCAGGTGAAGGAGGATTGTTAGCAATAAACGATGCAAGTTTTGAAGAAAGAGCTGAAATTATTTGGGAAAAAGGCACAAATAGGGCGGCTTTTTTTAAGGGTGAAATTGATAAGTATGGTTGGGTAGACACAGGTTCGTCCTTTTTACCTTCAGAGCTTATTTCAGCTTTTTTATATGCCCAGTTAGAGCATCTAAAAGATATTCAAGATAAACGTATTAGACTATGGAATATTTATTTTGAAAATCTAAAGGATTTGCAAAATGAAAACTTATTAAAACTACCTAAGATTCCTGAATATGCAACTAATAATGCACATATGTTTTATGTTGTCACTAAAAACCTTGAAGAAAGAGATAATTTTATAAGACATTTAAGGGAGAATGATATGCATGCCGTGTTTCATTATTTGTCATTGCATACGAGTAAATACTATCTAAAAAACCATCCTCTTAAGAGTCTACCTTGGTCAGATAAATACTCGAATTGTCTAGTTAGACTGCCTTTATTTTATGAGCTTGACGAAATACAAGTAAATTCTATTTGTAAGGTAATAAATGATTTTTTTAATAAGTAAATACAGAGTTCTAGGTTAAGAAAGAATTTCAAAACCATTTATAATACGTTCAACGCGCTTCAGTGGATACTCCAAATAATAAAAGTAAAATTGTTTCTGGAATAAAGTGGACCACAATAGGTACTATTGTTATTGCGTTAACGGCATTACTTAAAATATCTATATTAACTAGATTTTTAGACAAGGCCGATTTTGGGTTAATGGCTTTGATAATGTTTGTATTGGGCTTTACAGACCTTTTTACAGATATGGGGCTTACATCTGCGATTTTGCATAAGCAAAACATTAGCAAAAAGGAATATGCAAGCCTTTATTGGTTTAATATTGGTTTCAGTTTGTTATTATATGGGATGTTATTTTTTATAAGCCCTTTTATAGCTGGTTTTTATGAAGAACCAAGACTAATTACCCTTATACCCTTATTAGGGTTAAATATTTTAGCATCTGCAATAGGTCGTATTTTCAAAACTATGGAAGCTAAAGACTTACAGTTTAAATATATATCTATTTTTGAAATATTTTCTGCTGTACTTTCACTCATTCTTGCGGTGATATTAGCTATTAATAACTTCGGTATTCTGTCATTAGTTTATTCAGCACTGTTGCAATATGCTTTACAAAATCTCCTATATTTTATCTATGGATTTAAAAAATATGGTCTTTTGTTTCATTATAGATTTAATGAAACAAAAGCATTTTTAAAAATCGGGATTTATCAAGTTGGCGGTCAGGTAATAAATTACTTTAACAGAGATCTCGATATTCTTATTATTGGAAAAGCTTTTGGCCAAGATGTTTTAGGAGGATATAGCTTAGCCAAGCAATTGGTTTATCGACCTACCCAAATATTAAATCCAATTTTCACAAAGGTTGCCGGTCCTGTTTTGGCTAAGTTGCAATTTGACCTGGTTGAATTAAAAAGAAATTACTTAAAATTTTTAAACTATGTTATGAGCGTAAACATACCAGTTTACCTTATTTTGATAATATTTGCACCACTTATTGTTGAAGTAGGATATGAGAATATAGTTTTATTAGTCCGCATACTTTCTGTTTATATGTTATTTAGAGCGATTGGCAATCCTATCGGTAGTCTGGTAATTGCAACAGGAAGAACCGACATTGAGTTTTATTGGAATTTAATATCTCTATTCGTATTACCAGGGGCAATTATAATTGGCTCTTTGTATTCCATTGAAGTAGTTGCTATTGCAATGACCATATCGATGTTGATACTTTTAGTGCCTAGCTGGTATTTTTTGGTTTATAAACTTACTGGGGCCACCCTTAAAGAGTACCTTAATAGTCTTTTGCCTAAATTTAATTTTAAGGAAGTTTATAAAAACTTAAAATAAAAATTATTGTGTCTTGGTTAAATGGATAAGTTAATATATTTGAAAATTAGTTAATATTATAAATGCTCTTTAAACAAGGTAGATATTCTGGTTTTATAACTCCCATTTCTTATGGGCTGGATTTATTGACTATAAATTTATTCACCACTTTTCTGCCTATTAATTTTCAAAACCTATATTTATTTCATTTTTATATTTCTATAACATGGATTATTTTGTCATTCAAAAATGAATTTTATGTAATTCATCGTTATTCTAAGGCGGTAGTTCTTCTTAGAAAATTATTCACGCAATTCGTTTTCTTTTTTTTAATCCTCTATGCTTACATCGGGTTTTTTAAACAACCATTAATGAGTAGATTAGCATTAGGGCAATATTTTATTCTTGTTTTTGTTGGAATCAGTTTTTTAAAGTTATTAAACTTCTTTCTTCTCAATAAGTACAGAGAGCGTATAAAAGGGAATATTAGAAATGTTGTTGTAATAGGTAAAAGCAAGAAAGCAAATCAACTTATAGAAGTTTTTAATACAAGACGTGAATTTGGGTATCATTTTTCTTCTCAATTTTCACCTAGAGATAAGGATTTTGAGTTGTTAAATTGTTTCAGATACATAGTAAACAATAATATTGACGAAATATACTGTTCGGTTTCTGAATTGAAGAATGATGAGCTTTCAGCATTTATTAATTTTGCCGACAATAATTTAAAAACACTTAAATTCCTTCCGGACAATAAGAATATTTTTTCTAAAAAATTAAAATTTGAATATTATGATTACCTCCCTATCTTATCATTACGAGATATACCATTGCATAATTCCCTCAATGCTATTTTAAAGCGATTGTTTGATATAGTTTTTTCACTTGTAGTAATATTCGGAATATTAATTTGGCTAGGACCGTTATTGGCATTTTTAATTTCGTTGGAATCTAGAGGTCCGGTTTTCTTTATTCAGAAAAGAACAGGGTTTGATAATAATGAATTTCAATGTTTTAAATTTCGTTCTATGGCAATGAATGATTCATCTGATTATCAGCAAGCAGGTAAAAATGATATGAGGGTAACCAAAATAGGACAATTTATTCGAAAAACTAGTATAGATGAGCTGCCTCAATTTTATAATGTATTGTTTGGTAATATGTCGGTAGTTGGGCCAAGACCACATATGTTAAAACATACAGATGAATATGCAAATCGTGTGGATAAGTACATGTTACGTCATTTCGTTAAACCCGGGATTACAGGATTGGCTCAAATAAGAGGGTATAGAGGAGAAATTGAACGTGATAGCGATATTCAAAATCGAATTAAGTTTGATATATTTTATGTGGAAAACTGGTCTTTCTTTTTAGATTTAAAAATTATTGTGCAAACTATTGTTAATGCCTTAAAAGGAGAAGAAAAGGCTTATTAGAAAATATGAAAAGAATTTTAATAACAGGTGCGGCAGGATTTTTAGGTTCTCATTTATGTGATCGTTTTATTGCGGAAGGATTACATGTCATTGGTATGGATAATCTAATTACGGGCGATTTAAAAAATATTGCCCATCTTTTTCCATTAGAACGTTTTGAATTCCATCACCATGATGTATCTACATTTGTACATTTAGAAGGTAAGCTTGATTATATACTGCATTTTGCATCACCTGCAAGTCCAATAGACTATTTAAAGATTCCAATAGAAACATTAAAGGTTGGTTCGTTAGGTACACTTAACCTACTGGGTCTTGCAAAGCAAAAGAATGCTAGAATTTTGGTCGCGTCTACTTCAGAAGTTTATGGAGACCCTTTGGTACATCCGCAAAACGAAGAGTATTATGGTAATGTTAGCCCAATTGGTCCTCGCGGTGTGTATGATGAGGCTAAGCGCTTCATGGAGTCCATTACAATGGCCTATCATAGGCATCATGGACTTGATACTCGTATTGTAAGAATATTTAACACTTACGGACCTAGAATGCGTTTAAATGATGGTCGCGTAGTTCCGGCTTTTATGGGCCAAGCCTTAAGAGGTGAAGATTTAACTGTTTTTGGTGATGGTTCACAAAGTAGATCATTCTGCTATATCGATGATCAAATTGAAGGAATATACCGATTATTATTTAGTGATTATACTGACCCTGTAAATATTGGAAATCCTCATGAAACCACGATAAAGGAATTCGCTGAAGAGATTATTGCTCTTACAGGCACTAAGCAGAAAGTTATTTATAAGCCTTTGCCACAAGATGATCCAACGCAACGCCAACCAGACATAACTAAAGCTAAGGATATTTTAGGATGGGAACCAAAAGTTAGCAGGGAAGTAGGCTTAAAAATCGTATACGATTATTTTAAATCGTTGTCTAAAGAGGACCTACAAAAAAAAGAACATAGAGATTTCTCTGGTAAGTAATATTATTTAAAGCAAAATTTATTTTTGTCAAAACTATCAACATGAACATTTTAATTCTTGGATCAGGCGGTCGTGAACATACTTTTGCCTGGAAATTAACTCAAAGTAATAATCTCTCGAAGCTTTTCGTGGCTCCTGGAAATGCAGGTACGGCAGAAATAGCAATAAATGTACCAATTGGTGTA
>CAXBIJ010000102.1:0-11044 GCA_963975675.1 uncultured Maribacter sp.
AAAGAGCGGAAAAGTTTACGTTGCAATGGAAAGATTTTCTTTTTGATTATTCTAAGAATAGAATATCCACAGAAACCATGCAGTTGTTACTTCAATTAGCTGAAGAGGTAAATTTAAAAGGTGCTATTGAAGCGTATTATGATGGTGACATCATAAATGAAACTGAAGGTAGAGCAGTATTACATACGGCATTGCGGGCTAAAAAATCTGACCAAATATTGGTAGATGGTGTCAATGTTATGCCAGAGGTGTATGAGGTTAAACAACATATAAAAAAGTTCACCGATAAGGTAATTAATGGTGAATTAAAAGGGTACACTGGCAAAACATTTACCGATGTAGTTAATATAGGTATTGGTGGTTCAGACTTGGGTCCGGCCATGGTAACCGAGGCTTTAAAGTTTTATAAAAATCATCTATCAATTCATTTTGTAAGTAATGTAGATGGGGATCATGTTCATGAAGTTCTAAGAACCTTAAATCCGGAAACAACCTTATTTGTTGTAGTATCAAAAACGTTTACGACACAAGAAACTCTAAGTAATGCCACCACTATAAAGAAGTGGTTTTTAAAGCATGCGACTCAAAAAGATATTGCAAAGCATTTTGCAGCAGTATCAACTAATAGTGAAAAAATTGCTGAATTTGGAATTGATTCGGCCAATGTATTTCCTATGTGGGATTGGGTTGGAGGTAGATTTTCACTTTGGAGTGCTGTGGGTCTAACAATTGCTTTGGCGGTCGGTTATGATAATTTTGATGCTTTATTACAAGGTGCGAATGAGGCTGATGTTCATTTCAAAGAAACGGAGTTTTCTGAGAATATACCCGTTATTATGGCACTGTTAAGTGTGTGGTATAATAATTTTTATGGTGCAGAAACAGAAGCAATAATTCCTTACGCACAATATTTAAGTAGATTTTCTGCCTATTTACAACAAGGTATAATGGAAAGTAATGGTAAAAGTGTGGATCGTAATGGTAAAGTTGTTGGTTATGAAACCGGCACCATTATATGGGGAGAGCCAGGTACAAATTCACAACATGCCTTTTTTCAACTTATACATCAAGGCACAAAATTAATACCTACTGATTTTATTGGGTATAAGCACTCATTGCATGGTGATAAAGACCATCATAATAAATTGATGGCAAATTATTTTGCTCAGACAGAAGCGCTAATGAATGGCAAAACTAAAGCAGAAGTGATTTCTGAACTAGAAGCCAAAAAGGTAGCGCAAAAAGATATTGATAAACTTGCACCTTTTAAGGTCTTTGCTGGTAATAAACCAACGAATACAATGCTTATTAATAAGTTAACTCCAAAAACTTTAGGGTCATTAATTGCCTTTTATGAGCATAAGATCTTTGTGCAAGGTGTAATTTGGAACATTTTTAGTTATGATCAGTGGGGGGTAGAGTTAGGTAAACAACTAGCAGGTACGATACTAAATGATATTGAAAATACCTATATTTCAGCACATGATAGCTCTACATTGAGACTTCTTCAATATTTTAAGAAATAATTTAGAATTTTGATAAGTTCTATAAAAAGAGGATAACTATTTAATTAACAGTTCTATTATATAATTATTTCAAGTATTTTTGCAATGCTGATTTAACGTTATCTTAACGTTAGAGGATAAAAATTAGAAGACTTTTGCAGCAAGTTAAAAACTAACAAATACTTGAAAAAATGAAAAAAATGTACTTTGCGATTGCGGTATTTTTAATGACTGTAACTGCTTTTTCACAAGGAACTATTACTGGTACTGTGCTAGATGGTGATTCTAACTCACCTTTACCAGGCGCTACAGTAATGGTTAAAGGTACCACAAATGGTACTTCATCTGATTTTGATGGAAATTTCACAATTAATGTAAGTTCAGCAACTGGAACCTTAGTAGTATCTTACATAGGTTTTGATTCAAAACAAATTGCTTTTACCTCAACTGGTAGTATTGGTTCAATTGTATTGAACCCAAATGCTGAAGAGTTAGAAGGTGTTATTGTAACTGGTGTGCAAGATATTGCTAAGGATCGTAAAACTCCCGTTGCAGTTTCTACCATTAAAGCAGAAGAAATTCAATTGAAATTAGGTTCTCAAGAATTTCCCGAGTTGTTAAATACTACTCCATCTATATATGCTACAAAATCAGGTGGTGGTTTTGGTGATGCACGTGTAAATATTCGTGGATTTGATACTAATAACTCAGCCGTAATGATAAATGGTGTTCCAGTAAATGACATGGAAAATGGTCAAGTATACTGGAGTAACTGGGCTGGTCTTTCAGATGTAACATCTGCAATTCAAGTTCAAAGAGGTCTAGGATCCTCTAAATTGGCAGTATCATCTGTTGGGGGTACAATTAATGTTGTTACTAAAACATCATTGAATGCTCAAGGTGGCGCTATAGGAGCCACTGTTGGTAATGATGGTTATGTTAAAACATTAGCTTCTTATTCTTCTGGACTTTTGGATAATGGATTATCTGCTTCTATGTTAATTAGTAGAACAGGTGGTAGTATGTATGCTGATGGTACTAAGTTTGAAGGGTATAACTTCTTCATGGGATTAGGGTATACTGCTGGTGATCATAGTTTAGAGTTTATGGTTACAGGTGCTCCTCAATGGCACCATCAAAGAAGTAGAGCTACATCTATTGACACTCAAATTCTTTATGGTGAAGGCGACGGTGAGCCAAACAGAAAATATAATGAAGATTGGGGTTACCGAAATGGTGAAGAATATAGCTTTCGTCGTAATTTCTATCATAAGCCTGTTATTAGTTTAAACTGGAACTGGAAATTAAGCGAAAAAACTACTTTAGAAACTTCTACCTATGCTTCTTTTGGCCGTGGTGGTGGTACTGGTGAAATTGGTGAAATTAATGGAAATAGACAATTTAGACTTCCAAGAACTGCTGATGGTTTAATTAGAGTAGATGATATAGTAGCTTATAACAGTGGTCAGTTGGTGTCAGATTTTAGTGCTACACCAAGAGAGCAAATTAATGGTCAATACGTAAATAATAGTGATCAAAATGCTAATGAAAATAACACTAACGGTATTTCAAGAAGAGCTTCTGTAAATTCTCATAACTGGTATGGAATTTTGGCTAACTTCAATAACCGTATTTCTAGTGATTTAACTATTGATTTTGGTGTTGATCTTAGAAAATATAAAGGATATCACTACAGAAGAGTGAATGATCGTTTAGGTGGAGATGTTTATCAAGAAACAGATAATAGAAACAATCCAAACCAGTTATTCTCTGAAACCTATAATGCAAACCAACCATGGTGGGTATTTGGTAACATTGATGATGAAGAAAAAATTGATTACTACAATACAGGTTTAGTAAATTGGTTAGGTCTTTTTGGTCAAGTTGAATATAACTTTACTGAAGATATAACAGGTTTCGTTCAAGGTGCATTATCTAACCAAGGTTTTGCAAGAGAAGAGTTCTTTAATGAAGTGCCAGCTGCAAAAACTGATTTCGAAAATATTCTTGGCGGAAACGTTAAGGGTGGGGTAAACTGGAACGTAGATGCAAGAAATAACTTTTTTGCTAATGCAGGATATTATTCTAAACAACCATTATTTGATGCAGTTTATATCAATTTTGGAAATAACTTGAATCCAAATTTAACCAATGAAAAAATCACTGGCTTCGAATTAGGATATGGTTACAGAAGCTCAAAGTTTAGAGCAAATGTTAACTTGTATTACACAAGCTGGAAGGATAGATTTGAATCTACAGGTGCAACTTTTAATGCAGGTCAGCCAGATGAGATTCGTGGTACCGCTAATATTTTAGGTATTACTCAGGTTCACACAGGTATTGAGTTTGATGGTAGATTCCAAGCTAGTGACAAGTTTGCACTAACTGGTATGATGTCAATTGGTAACTGGGAATATAAAGATGATGTTACTGCTACTTATTTTGATAACGATCAAGCACCTATTGTTATAGGTGGTGTAGAACAGGTAGAAACGTTAGCCTTAAAAGGTGTAAAAGTTGGTGATGCAGCTCAATTCACGGCGTTCTTAGGTGCTGATTATAATGTAGCTAATAACTTAAATGTTGATTTTGGATATCGTTTTGCAGGTAATTTATATGCGCAATTTGATGCTACAAGAGTAGGTCCTGATGGGGCTTTGAAGTTGCCTTCTTTTGGTCTTGCCGATACAGGTGCAACCTATAGCATTCCATTCGATGATAAAAAGTTAAGCTTTAGATTAAATGTAAACAACCTGTTTGATACAACATATATCGCAGAATCTGATACTAATATTTTTGCACAACCTGGTGATGATACTTATGATGGTATTAATACTAGCAACCGTGTATTCTTTGGTTTCGGTACAACTTGGAACTTAAGTGCGAGATTTAATTTCTAAACTAGTTCTTTGATACTATTTAAAACCCTGCCTATTGGCAGGGTTTTTTTATGCTCAAAATTCACTATTTTTAAAACTTAATAAATGAAATTATGGAAGAAGCAGGATTAGCATATAGTTGGGTACATACTTTACACTCTTATTTAGCATATATCGCATTAGCAGTATTGATTTTTGCTGTTGCAAATGCAATAACTGGTTTAATAAGTAAAAGAATTTTTAATATGGACAGAGATTTAAGGCTAAGCCTTTTTGCCTTGATTTTGTGCCATATACAATTGTTGGTTGGTTTATTGCTCTATTTTGTTTCGCCAAGTGGTTTAAGTGCTATTCAAGAATTTGGAATGGGTGGTTTAACTTCTGCAGCTCGCTTACTCGCGGTAGAGCATCCATTTATTAATATTTTGGCAATCGTTTCAATAACAATTGGTTGGTCTAGACACAAGAAGTTTGTTGAAGGAGATAAAAAATTTAAAAGCATCGCTATTTTTTACGGAATTGGCTTGGTGCTTATCTTAAGTAGAATACCTTGGGGACAATGGTTTAATTAATCAATTAAAATTTATCAATGAATAAAATTACAATAACACTATTAGTGGTGCTTATTAGCGCAACATTATTTGGTCAAAAACAAGAATTGTTTAATGGTGAAAGCTTAGAAGGCTGGTCGGTTTATGGCACTGAAAAGTGGTATGTTGAAGATGGACTTTTGATTTGTGAAAGCGGTCCGGACGCAGAGTATGGATATTTGGGTACAGACAAGCATTACAAAAACTTCATTCTTGATCTAGATTTTAAACAAGAAGCAGACGGTAATAGTGGAGTTTTTATTAGGTCAACTGTAGAAGGTACTACAGTAAGTGGTTGGCAGGTAGAGGTTGCCCCTCCTGGCGCATTCACAGGTGGTATTTATGAATCTTATGGTAGACAATGGTTAATAAAGCCAGCTTTAGAAAAAGACAAAGCTTTAAAATTTGGCGAATGGAATCACATGAAAATTAAGGTGGACGGTAAAGAAGTAACTTCTTGGGTAAATGGCGTAGAAATGGTTTCCATAAAAGATAGAATTATTGGTAGAGGAAAGGGGTCTGTTTTATTACAAATTCATTCAGGTGGTGGTATTAAAGTAAAGTGGAAAAACATCCAAATAGAAGAATTAGATTAATTTACTTTTTTAATTAAATGAAGAAAGACGGGAAAATGATCGCTATATCCACCAATATAGCTGCCTCCCGCATAGGTGCGTAAGGGGTAGCCTTTATATTTTCCTTTTGGGACTATCAAATAGCTGGGTGTAAAAATGCCTACTTTCCAATAACTATACGTTTGTTTTTCTTTATCTATAAGTGTAGAGGTCATATAGAGTTGGTCAAAAAGATTCCATTTGTCTCTATATGCCAAAGAACCTTTTCCTTTTCTAAAAAGCTTTTCCATAGGTCCGTAAAGGCTAAGAGAATCTAGATTTTTATAGCTCTTCTGTACATTTAATATTTTTTTAAAACTAGGGTCTACAGGGTCATCATTAAAATCGCCCATACTAATTATCTTAGCATTGATATCTTGCCTTCTTACAGAGTCTATAATACGTTTGTTAAGTTTAGCAGCCTCTAGCCTATAAGGTCTGCTTCTGGCCTCGCCACCACTTCTAGATGGCCAGTGATTTACTAGAAAATATATTTTTTCGTTATCTAATAGCCCTTCAACGATAAGTTGATCTCTAGTATAGTTTCGTTTTCCATCTAAATCGAAAAGTAATAACCGATGACTATTAAAATTTACGGGAATAAATGCATCCTTTTTATAAAGAAGCGCTACATCAATTCCACGTTCATCTGGTGAATCGAAATGTATAATTCCATAATTAGTTTGTGATAGACTATTATGGCGCACTATATCTTGTAAAACCTTTAAATTTTCAACCTCACAAACACCAATAATATCAGGAGCAGTTTTGTTTTCTATAGAACCTATTTCAGAAATAACTTTAGACATCTGGGCAACTTTATTAATGTAACGTTCTTCCGTCCAGTGATCTTTGCCTGTTGGGGTTCGGTCATCGTCAAAAATCAATGTATCGTTTTTCGTGTCAAAAAGATTTTCCAAATTGTAAAAAGCAACGGTTCTGATTTGGTAACTGGCTGCCTCTTGTGCAATTAAACCTATTGGTGAAAAAAGTAAAAAATAAAATAGATATAGCTTCATCGAGGGTATTGTGACTTAATTATCAGCTAGTATACGGAATTTTCACGTCAATTATTTCTTAAAAATGTATCTTAATAGCTTAGTAACAATACGTTGAGTTTTTAAATGATAAAACATTTACTGTTTTTATTAGTAGTGTTTAAAATTTGCACCCTACAATCTCAGGCCACTTCTATTATTTCAGGAGTTGTCGAAGAGACAACAAATAGGCAGAAAATTACGAATGCAGAAGTAATGATTGAGGGGAGCACCTTTTCAATTGGCACCAATGACATGGGCGAGTTTAGCATATCTACTTCGAAAAAAGGACAATTTATTTTAAATATTTCGGCACAAGATTTTGTTATTAAGCGAATACCTATTTTTCTTGAAGGTGTTAATTTAGACTTAGGAACCATTCGTTTAGAACAAGATATAACATTTGAAAAAACTATTAATCTGGTAAATATTTCTGATGATGAGTTGCTAGATGATGAAGTAAACTCCAATGCATTGGCATTACTTCAATCTACCAAAGACATTTTTCTTAACAGGGCCGCTTTTGATTTCGGTCAAGCATTTTTTAGGGTAAGAGGATATGATTCACAATACGGAGAGGTGTCTTTAAATGGAATACCAATGAATAAAATGTACGATGGTAGACCTCAATGGAATAATTGGGGCGGGTTGAATGATGTAATTAGAAATCAACAATACGCTAATGGTTTAAGTGCTTCCGATTTCACTTTTGGCGGTATTCTAGGAAATACAAATATAGATTTACGGCCATCAGGGTTACGACCAGGCACTCGGCTATCATCATCTCTATCAAACAGAACATATGGCGGTAGGCTTATGGCAACCTATAATTCAGGGGTTAAAAAAGAAAAGTATGCCTATATACTTTCGGCTTCTAGAAGATGGGCTAAGGAAGGTTATATCGCTGGCACTTTATATGATTCATATTCTGTATATGGCTCTTTTGAATATCTACTAAATGAGCAAAATACATTATCTGCAACTGCTATTGTAGCTTCGAACAGAAGAGGTCGTTCTTCTGCAATTACCGAAGAAGTATTTCAAATTCAAGGAAATAGATACAATCCATATTGGGGTTTTCAGAATGGTAAGATTCGAAATTCTAGAGAGCGAAATATACGGGAACCATTATTTTTATTGAACTATAATCATGAATCTAAAGGATTAATGGTAAATGCTGGTTTAGCTTACCAAACCGGAATTTATGAAAGAAGTAGGTTAGGTTATTTTAATGCTCCAAATCCTGATCCTACTTACTATAGATATTTACCAAGTTTTTATTTAAATAGTCCAATAGGTGCAAATTTTGAAAGTGCGGTTTTGGCTAAAGAAGGTTTTATTCAAAATCCACAATTGAATTGGAGTAATATTTATTTAGCTAATACCAGTTTAAGCCAAGAAGGTGAGGCTGCATATGTGCTATACGATGATACCACAAAAGATAATCAGTTTACGGCTAGGGTAAACACTAATATTGAAATTAATAGTCATTTAAGAATAGATTTTGGTCTAACCTATAAGCAACTCACGTCTAAAAATTATGCAATAATCGATGATTTGATTGGCGCAGAATTTCACCGAGATATCGACACATTTTCTGAAACTCTTAATGATGTTGACGGAAATGTCGAAAAACAGGGAGGCGATATTTTTAATTACAAATATGATTTTGAAGGGAATATGGCAGACTTGTACGCCCAATTAAATTTAAACTATGATAAGGTAAATGCATTTATATCTGGTAAATACAGCAAGGTGAGTTATCAGCGAAATGGATTGTTTAAAAATGAACGCTTTCAAGACAGTTCTATTGGAGAAAGTGAGTCAATAGAATTTTCAAATTGGTCGGGCAAATCTGGGTTAACCTATAATATTACAGGAAGACATTGGGCTACTGCTAATGTAGCTTATGTAAATAAGGCACCGTTGCTTCAAAATGTCTTTATAAATCCAAGAGAAAATAATACGGTAGTTCCCAATTTACAAAGTGAAAAAATTACAAGCATAGATTTAAATTATTTTCTTAGAATGCCAAAACTTACTGGTCGACTAACAGGTTTCTATACACGCTTTCAAAATGGTACAGATGTTAATTTCTTTTTCGTTGATTCTGGAATAGGATCAGATTTTGTGCAAGAGGTTTTGACCGATTTAGATAAGTTGAATTTAGGTACAGAACTTGGCTTAGAGTATCAATTATCAAGCGCGGTAAAATTATCATTGGTTGCATCAGTAGCGAAGTATTTATATGCTAGTGATCCTTTTGTAACAATTAACTTTGATACAGCAGGGGCAACTGAAGATTTAATTGATGTTTCTGGTTCAAAGTTTTTTGGGCAATCTACTATTAAAGGATATAAATTGGCTCAAGGGCCACAAAAAGCAATTTCTGCAGGTATTGAATATAGAGACCCAAAGTATTGGTGGGTAAGTATGACGGCGAATTACTTGGCCAATAATTATGCAAATATTTCTACGATAACAAGAACTCAAAGCTTTTTAATTGACCCAGAAACGGATGAAAGATTTCCTGATGCTACAGATGAAAATGTTCAAAAACTATTACGTCAGAAACCTTTAGACAACTTCTATCTGCTAAATCTAGTTGGTGGTAAGTCTTGGTTAAAGAAAGGAAAATATATAAGTGTCTTTTTAAGTGTCAACAATGTTTTTGATGCCGACTTCAGAACTGGCGGATATGAGCAAAGTAGAAATGGCAATTATGGCCAATTAAAGCAAGATAATTTTAGTGGTAACCCATCTTTTGCGCCAAAGTATTGGTATGGCTTCGGTAGAACTTACTTTTTAAATATAGCGTTTAGTTTCTAATTATGATAATTTTTAAAAGCAGTTACAAATTTAAAATCTATGTTTTGAGCATATTGCTTTTGATTGGCGCATGTGTAAAAAATAAGGATTTTGAAAAACCTGAATTAATTTGTTCTGATGAGGATTTTAATTTCGTAAGTATTTCAGAGCTTAAAAGATTGTATACTGGTGAAACTGCTCAAATACAAGATGATTTGGTCCTTAAAGGATATGTTGTTTCTTCAGATAAGGCAGGAAATTTTTTCAACATACTTCATTTTCAAGATGTAGCGAGTAATGCTACAGGGGGTTTACAAATAGAATTAGAGCTTAGAGATTCCCATTTATTTTTTGATATTGGTCAGCCTATTTTTATAAAATTGAAAGGGTTGTATTTAGGTAAGGCTAATGATGTTTTTAAAATTGGAGGTGTGTTCACCTCTTTTGGTAATCGAAGTGTGGGTAGGTTACCTAATAGTGTAATTTTTAGTCATATTTTATTGTCTTGTGATCCAGTTGAAAACATTTCTCCTACTGTTGTTTCTATTTTAGAATTAAACGAAAGTATGGTCAATACATTGGTGCGTATAGATAATACTGAGTTTAAAGAAAATGAACTAGGTCAATCTTTTGCAGTTGAAAAAGAAGAGACGCAAAGAACTTTGGTTGATTGTGATGATAATGAATTGGTACTTGTAAATAGTGGCTATTCTGATTTTCAATCGCAAATTATCCCTAATAAGATGGGTGCTGCTTCTGGTGTTTTAACAATGAATAAAAATGAGTTTCAATTAATTATTAGAACGGTTGATGATTTAGAATTTAATAAAGAACGCTGCGAAGAGTTGATAGATGAATTTACATCAACCTCAATTTTTATCTCCGAAATTGCAGATCCTGATAATAATTCTGGCGCAAGGTTTTTAGAATTATATAATTCTTCACATGAAGCTTTATCATTGAAAGGTTGGACCTTGGTACGTTATACGAATTCAAGCACCGAAGTGAGCTCAACAATAGAGTTATCTGAGTACAGTATTGACGCCAACGGACTTATAGTAATTTCATCAAATGCTTTAGAATTTGAAAATGTGTATGGGTTTTCGCCAACAATTTCGGTGGGTACTAATTCACCAGCAGATTCTAATGGTGATGATAATATTGCTTTAATAGACCCTTTCGGTACTGTGATTGATATGTTTGGCGTTATTGGGGAAGATGGGAGCAATACAAACCATGAATTTGAAGATGGTAAGGCAGAAAGAAAAATAGAGGTGATGTCAGGAAATTCGGTTTTCACTGAAAGTGAATGGATTATATATAATGATACGGGTAATAATGGGACTTTAAATCTACCACAAAATGCTCCTCTAGATTTTACACCGGGTGTAAGATAGTATTACTCTAACTATTGCGAATCAATTATTTTTTTTACAGCACTATCGGTTAAAGGCTTAACGATATAATCTTTAACTACACTGTAGTTTTTTGCCTTTTTCATTAGTTCTGGACTAATGAACGAACTGGTAATATAAATTTGCACATGAGCTATTTTGTCTTCAGGTAGGTCTTGAAACTCTTCTAGAAATGACCACCCATCTCTTCGAGGCA
>CAXBIJ010000103.1:0-11034 GCA_963975675.1 uncultured Maribacter sp.
AAAAACGTATCCACCACCAGACCCTCCTGAAAAAGGACCTACAAAATCAATTTGACCTCCATTAGTACCAGAGCTGGTACATGTAACATCAGAAATTTTATTTGCAGAACCGGTTAATGAACCTACTGTAGATACCGTTATTGAAGGCAAATCTAATGTACATTCAAAACCGCCTTGTTGGTATCTAACTTCTATATCATTATACGTACCAGCTGCTACAGAAATTTGTGGTGTAGTTACCCATGGTTCAGAAGTGTTTTCTCTAAAAGATATATTATAACCTCTACCATTATTTATAGTAAAGTCTAATTTTGCACCACCATTACTACACGTACCATCAATACCCGCAACGGTTATATCTGGCGGCAGTAGCGTTTCTACATCAGAGGAAGCATTAATAATACAACCATTACTATCGGTGATAACAAAATCATAAGTACCATCTGTTGTTACCGTATACGTGGTTGTGCCTGAATCTGTAGAAGCATTACCAAAAGATGGTTGTACCGGCCCGCCATTGACTGTAAAGGTATAAGGTGCAGAACCACCTGTTGTATTTAAGATAATATCAACACTAGAAATATTAGAACACCCAAAACTACTGTTAACTTCAGTCGAGGCATCTAACGCTGAAGCCCCTGCACCAATGGTTAAAGGGTTTCCACTTGTATCTAAACTCTGTCTTGGAGGGTTTATTCCATTTAAAGGATCACCTGTACATTGTTGTGTTTCTACCTGTACTGTATAAGTTCCAAAACCTACAGCAGAAAATGTGTAGGGATTAGTAGATACAAACGCAGTAAATTCTTGTGCTACTCCACTAGAATTTAACAAAGTATATTTATAAGGTCCAGGTACATTTGCAGCTGTTACCGTAATACTACCAGTATCACCACTACATAATGCATCTGTAAAAGTTGCTGATATTTCAATATCCCTTTGCTCAATCACTATGGGTTGATATGGGTATTCACATGTATTAGCCGTGTTCTTTAACCTTGCTTTAATATTGTATGTGCCAGCACCAAGATTCGAAAAAATTGGCCCTTGCCATGCGCCAAATCCACTACCGCTATTCATGCTAAACTCATAAGCACTAGATAAATTAGTGATTTGAATTCTACCATCAACACCACATATAAAATCTTGCTTTACAAAAGTTTGGGTAATGGTACTTTTCTTTACCTTAAAATAATATGTTTGTCCATCAGCAATTACTCTATATTCAGCACCTGACGTAGAGGGAACAGAACTTGCATCTAACGCGAATGTTTGACCACTTGATACTTGTGTATAACATGAACCTGTATTAGGACACTCTGTATTTACATTGGGGCTACATGAACCACCTAAAATCTGCCATGAAACAGAAGCATACGTACCGCCAGATAAACTTATGATACGATCATCAAAATCACCACAAAGGTTAAAACGTGCTATGGTAAAACCGTTATCGTCACAGTTATCAAGATTATCTGCACCCTGAATAATTGTTGCAAACATTGCTGGTGAAGCCACAGTAGACTTATTAGCAACATTAATCTTTCTGTTTAAGCTAGGTTGTTTTTTTGTGGTAGTCAAAACCGCCTTTTCTATAACTAAGGACACCTCTTCGAATAAGATACTTACCTTAGAGTTGGCTATTGCTGTAGTACTAACAACTGAAATAAGTAGCAGAAGAAGTACATACAGCGCATACCGCTGTTGTTTTGGAAGCATAGGTTAAGATTCGTTTAAAAGAACAATAGCGATTTGGGATCTTAATCGTTCTTTGGTGTAATTTTTTATACTTATATTTTATCTTTAAAAAATCATTAGTCCTCTAATATATTTCTAACGCTCCAATATGAAAAAAAGTATCACCATCAGTATTATATTAGTTGTAATGCTTAATTATTCTTGCGCGCAAGATGCTGAAAACAAGGTAAGTACACCGAAGATTGCTAATTTTAAAGCAGAGTTGTTCATCGATCAGCTACAGATTCCATGGGGGTTCGCCTTCCTTCCTGATAAAAGTATTTTAATCACCGAAAAAGAAGGAAAACTAATTCATTTTTCAAATGGAAAAAAATCGATTATCGGTAATATTCCGGAAGTTTACCAACGTGGGCAAGGCGGACTTTTAGATATTGAATTACATCCTAATTATGAGAAAAATGGATGGATTTATTTCACTTATGCATCAACTGAAGGTGATGAAAAAGGAGGGCATACAGCTCTAATGAGAGCTAAACTGAAAAATAATTCTTTAACAAATAAAGAACTGCTTTACAAAGGAGTGCCAAACACAACAAAAGGTCAACATTTTGGCTCAAGAATTGTATTTGATAACGAGGGCTACGTATACTTTTCTATCGGCGAACGTGGTGATAGAGACATAAACCCACAAGATATTAAAAGAGACGGTGGAAAAATTTATCGTTTATACGATGATGGGCGAATTCCTGAAGACAATCCATTTGTGGGTGTTAAAAGTGCAAAAACTGCAATATATAGTTATGGACACCGTAATCCTCAAGGTTTAATTAAACATCCTGAAACAGGCGAAATTTGGGACAATGAACATGGTCCAAGAGGTGGAGATGAAATAAATATCATAAAAAAAGGTGCTAATTATGGCTGGCCATTGGTAACATATGGTATTAATTATGGTGGCACCCCGATTACCGACAAAACAGAAATGAAAGGCATGGAACAGCCTATTCATTATTGGGTACCTTCTATAGCGCCCAGCGGCATGGCGTTTGTTACTTCCGATAAGTATACCAACTGGAAAGGAAGTTTATTAGTAGGCTCTTTGGCCTTTCAATATTTAGAGAGGTTGGTTTTAGACGGCAACAAAGTTATTGCACGTGAAAAATTAATGGATGGGATTGGCAGAGTTCGCGCTGTAAAGCAAGGTCCTGATGGTTTAATTTATGTGGCCGTTGAAGGAAAAGGAATTTATAAATTAATCCCTATAAAATAAGGGCCAAAATATAAACGCGTTAATCTAACTAGTTTAGATTAACGCGTTTATTATTTCAAATTAGGTTTTCTGAAAATCTACGCTCTACCAGCATCTAAAGCCAATTTCACAGACCCGTGTTCTTTTAATAATTTTTCAGCTGCCTTATAATCGATATTTAAACCTTCCATAATATAACGGGTACCACGGTCTACCAACTTATCATTACTAAGTTGCATGTTCACCATTTTATTTCCTTTAACCCTACCAATTTTTATCATTAAAGCGGTAGAAATCATATTTAAAACCAGTTTTTGAGATGTACCACTTTTCATTCTAGTGCTACCCGTTAAAAACTCAGGACCAACATTAATTTCTATAGGGATATCTGCTATTCTTGCAATCGGAGCACCAGGATTATTAGTTATTGCAGCAGTTAGTATTCCATTCTTTTTCGCATCTTCCAATCCACCAATAACATAAGGCGTACTACCGGAAGCAGCGATACCCACCACAACATCATTCTTAGTAATATCATGCGCCATTAAATCTACCCAGGCTTGTTTGGTAGCATCTTCTGCATTTTCAACAGCTTTTCTTATAGCTGTATCTCCGCCAGCAATCAATCCAATTACACGATCATGTGGCATGCCAAAAGTTGGTGGAATCTCCGATGCATCTAAAATCCCTAATCGCCCACTGGTTCCTGCACCAATATAAAATAACCTACCACCCAGTTCAAAACGTTTCGCCAATTCATCTACCAATTTGGTTACTTGCGGTATGGTTTTTTTTACTGCAGATGCAACTTTTTGATCCTCCTCATTCATTTTTTGAAGAATGGTCCGGGTATCCATTAACTCCAAATTCTCATGATTAGATGGGGTTTCTGTAATTTTCTTATAATCCATATAATTATATAATTTTTATGTCGTGATTTTTGAAGGGCTTCAACAGTTTGTCTTCAGGTTTCAATTCGGTTATCATGGTATTAATAGAATTGATATCACATGTTTTATATCTATGTTGAGAATTTAACTTCTCAGAAATAGACAATAAAACCGTTTTCTTAGATGCTTTAATGACTGCTTTCTTAATTTGAACAATATCCCAATCAAACTCTGTTAGTCCATAAATAGCATCAACATAACCTGTTCCAATAAAACTATAATCGAACCGTACTTCTGAAAGGTGATGAATTGCATTAGCACCAATAGATATTTGCGCTTCCTTTGAAATTTGACCTCCTATCGAAATAACATTGATATTCGCCTTATGAGATAATTCCATCGCTACAGGTAGACTAATCGTAAAGCAAGTAAGATTTAAATTTTCAGGAATAATACGTGCAAGTTCCATACAAGTTGTACCTCCATCTATAAATATAACCGCCCCATCTCTCAACATACTAACGGCTTTTACTGCAATCGCTGCCTTCTCTTCTATTTTATAAATATTGGTATTTCTAGCACTATTGGTCATATAACCCATAGATATAGCACCACCATGAACTTTTCGTAATTTATTATCAGCGTCAAGTTCTTTTACATCACGCCTAATGGTATCAATAGATACATCTAAAGCCTCAGCTATATCTGTTATCAAAATCCTATTATGAAGATCTACCTCATTTAAAATTGTCTGTTGACGCTCCTCTTTAAGCATGAATTCGCTACCTTTTAGTGATATTATGAGCAAATATAGCAATTTTATTCACTTGCTGTTTTATGTCGTCAATTTAAAATAAACACTATTTAAATATTAATTAACAGCAAATAAATGCAATATTAACTGCAAAAAACTGCATAAATTAAAAATAACGCATATATTTGCATGATTTAAAAACCTAAAATTTCATTGTCATCTTATGAAAAACGCCGTTAAAGAAACTAAAATCGACATTAGCCATCAACCCATTGGTCAGTTTGAAGAAACACGATTCGAAAAAATTCACAATGTAATCTTTCAAGATTCCAACAAGGCATCTATTGTAGTGGCTCATGAAATTGCAAGTCTAATAAAGAAAAGACAAGGTCAAAAAAGAAATTGTGTTTTAGGGTTAGCAACGGGATCGTCTCCTATAAGGGTGTATGAAGAATTGGTACGCATGCACAAAGAAGAAGGTTTAAGTTTTAAAAATGTGGTTACTTTCAATTTAGATGAGTATCTACCAATGGAGCCAAATAACATTCAGAGTTACTTTTACTTCATGCATGAGCATCTATTCAACCATGTAGATATTCCTGAAAAAAATATCCATATTCCAGATGGCACAGTGAGTAATGAAGACACAACAGCATATTGTCTAAGTTATGAACGAAAAATAAAAGAAAATGGCGGTCTTGATTTTCAATTATTAGGTATTGGTAGAACGGGACACATAGGTTTTAATGAGCCTGGATCACATTTTAACTCGGGTACTAGGGTTATAACTTTAGATCATATTACACGAGTTGATGCTGCACCTTCATTTTTAGGGATAGACAATGTACCTAGAAAAGCAATTACCATGGGTATTTCAACCGTGAGAAAGGCAAAACGTATTATTCTTTTAGGTTGGGGTCAGAACAAAGCTGAAATAATTAAAAAGACTATTGAAGGTGAAGTATCATCACATGTACCGGCGACCTACTTACAGCACCATGACAATTGTACTTTCGTATTAGATACAGGAGCAGGTAGCGAACTTACACGTAACAAAACACCTTGGCTAGTAGATGCATGTAAATGGAATGAAGATTTAAAAGCCAAGGCAATGGTTTGGCTATGCGAAACTACAGGTAAAACTATTTTAAGCTTAACAGATAAAGACTATAATGATAATGGCATGGCAGACCTTCTAGCTTTAGAAGATTCTTACGACCTTAACATTAAAATGTTCAATAAACTTCAGCATACCATCACAGGTTGGCCTGGTGGCAAACCAAATGCAGATGACACACATAGACCTGAACGTGCCACACCAGCTAAAAAACGGGTAATCATATTCAGCCCACACCCAGATGACGATGTTATTTCTATGGGTGGTACATTTGATAGACTTGTAGAACAAGGGCACGAAGTACATATAGTTTATCAGACTTCTGGAAATATAGCGGTTTCCGATACCGATGCGAGAAAGTATGCCGAAATAGCTTTACAGATACATCCATCAGATGAGGCTAAAAAAATCATAAAATCTATCACGGATAAAAACGAAACTCAAATAGATTCTGCAGAAGTTCGTAATCTAAAAGGTAAAATTAGACGAGGTGAATCTTATGCCGCAACTAGGTATATGGGATTACAAGATAGTAATGTTCACTTTTTAGATTTGCCTTTTTATGAAACGGGCACCATTAAAAAGAATAATTTATCGGAAAAAGATATTGCTTTGGTAGCAGGTATTATTTCAAAAATAAAACCTCATCAAATTTATGCAGCGGGCGATTTAGCTGACCCACACGGCACACATAAAGTTTGTTTAGACGCTGTATTTACTGCTTGTGAACAACTAAAGTCTGAATCGTTCATGAAAGATTGTTGGTTGTGGTTATACCGAGGAGCATGGCACGAATGGGATATCAATGAAATTGAAATGGCGGTACCAATGAGTCCGAGCCAAGTATTAAAGAAAAGACATGCTATCTTCTGTCATCAATCTCAAAAAGACGGAGTAATGTTTCAAGGTGATGATTCAAGAGAATTTTGGATGCGGGCCGAAGAGAGAAATCGAAATACTGCTAATAAATATAAAGCATTGGGCTTATCATCTTATGCTGCAATGGAAGCCTTTGTTAGGCATAAATTTAATTAACAATTAAACTTATTTAAAAAGGCCTATTTTAGTTCTAAAATGGGCCTTTTTTTTACATTATGTCAAAATACACATTTCTCTTACTTTTTATAATCCTATTTAATTCTTGTGGAATTTTCAATAGCTATGATAAATTTCCTAAAACAGAATTTAGAGGTGTTTGGATTGCAACGGTCGTTAATATCGATTGGCCAAAGAACGGTAATGATACTACTGATAAACAGAAAGCCGACTATTTAAAGATTTTAGATTTTTATCATAAAGAAAATTACAATGCAGTTATTGTTCAGGTAAGAACGGCAGGTGATGCTTTTTATGAATCTGATTACGCACCTTGGTCAAGATTCTTAACAGGAGAAGAAGGCACACCACCACGATGGAATACTAATGTATTGGAATGGATGATTTTAGAAGCCCACCAAAGAGGAATGGAATTTCACGCTTGGTTAAACCCATATAGAGCAACTTTTGACGAAAATTTCGAAGTACTTGCCGAATCTCATGATTATTGCACCCACCCTGAATGGATGGTGCATTATGGTAAAAAGAATTACTACAACCCGGGACTGCCTGAAGTACGTAACCATTTTTCAAACATCATTGCTGAAATTGTATCGAACTACGATATAGATGCCATCCACTTTGACGATTACTTCTACCCGTATAAAATTAAAGATGAAGTCTTTAATGATTCTATAGCCTTTGAAACTTATGCCAAAAAAGACCAGTCAATTGATGATTGGAGACGTAGTAATATCGATTCATTAGTAAAGCAATCGCATGAAACAATTAAGTCATTAAAACCATGGGTTCAATTTGGTATTAGTCCGTTCGGGGTTTGGAAAAATAACTCGACAGACCCAAAAGGTTCAAACACGAAAGCTGGGCAAACCACCTACGAAGATTTATATGCGGACCCTTTACTTTGGATGGAAAAAGGATGGATAGATTATTTGGCCCCACAGGTATATTGGAGCATGGATTTACCCGTAGCATCACACAAAACCATTGTTGATTGGTGGTCAAAAAACAATTTCAATACAAACCTTTATATTGGAAACGGCGCTTATAAAGTTCGAAACAACAGTGATAAAGCTTGGGACGATATAAAAGAATTACCAATGCAATTAAAGCTGGCTAGAGAAACACCTCAGATTTCTGGTAATATAATGTTCAGTGCTAAATCTCTTATGAGCGATAATTACGATGTTGTAGCATATATTCATAAAAAGTATTACAAACTACCTGCTTTGAACCCTGCTTTCCCATTATCAAAAAAGACTATATCAAAAACGCCACATTTATCGATTTCAGAACAAAACGAAAAAGATCTAATTCTTCAACTCGATGACACCAAGAATATGCGCTTTGCGTTATTATATAAATCTGGTCGTAAGACAAAAGATGAATACCCTATTAAAAAATTAGTTTTTAAGATTTTCTTAGATGGCAACCAAAATAGACTGGTAATTCCTAGAAGCCAAATATCAAACAACTTTTTAGCACTTAGTTTTATAGATGTTTATGGTGTTGAAACCGAACCGACAATAATTAATATAAAGCAACTTGCAAAAAAATGATACAAAAAGATAAAGGAGCTTGGGCATGGGTGCCCGTTCTATATTTCACGCAAGGCCTACCCTATGTATTAGTGGTCACGGTATCAGTGATTATGTATAAAAAATTAGGTGTAAGCAATGAAGATATCGGCCTATACACCAGTATTTTATATTTACCCTGGGTATTAAAACCATTATGGAGCCCTTTCGTTGATTTAAAAAGCACAAAGCGAAAATGGTTTTTAGCCATGCAATTGTTAATAGCAATATCGCTCTTGGGAGTTGGCCTAACCATACCCACCAACATGTTTTTCATTTCTTCACTAGCCTGTTTTTGGATGGCCGCATTTGCATCTGCTACTAATGATATTGCTTCTGATGGATATTACATGCTTGGGCTAACCGAAAAAAAACAGTCTTTTTTTGTTGGTATGCGAAGTACTTTTTACCGATTGGCAATGGTTACAGGAGAAGGTTTGATTGTCGTTCTAGCAGGCTTTTTAGAAAACAAGTATGGTGATAACACCAAAGCTTGGAGCATTACGATGTCGGCAGCAGCTTTTTTAATGTTGATCATGACTGTTGCAAACTTTTTCGTTACTCCGAAATATGAATCTGAAAATGAAGCGTTAAAAGAAAAACCTAAAGGATTTTTAGAAGTGTTTTCATCCTTCTTTAAAAAACCAGGAATAGGTATCGCCTTAGCTTTCATTTTAACTTACCGTTTGGGAGAATCGCAATTGGTCAAAATGGCGTCACCTTTTCTATTAGATACTCCAGATGAAGGAGGTTTAGGCTATTCAACAGAACAACTTGGAACTATTTTCGGTACCGCGGGAGTGATTTTTCTTTCCATAGGAGGAATTCTAGGGGGTATACTAATTTCAAGAGATGGTCTAAAAAAATGGATGTTACCAATGGTGCTTTCCTTGAACTTACCTAACATTTTATATGTAGTACTCGCAGTTACTAATACGACCAACATTTATGCCGTAACCGCAACCGTTATCTTTGAAAAATTTGGCTACGGATTCGGATTCGCTGCATTTTTAATGTACCTCATATACATTGCCGACGGTAAATCGAAAACCTCTCATTACGCCATAGCTACAGGCTTTATGGCATTGGGTATGATGCTGCCAGGTATGGTTAGCGGCTATATACAACAATGGTTGGGTTATGATGGCTTTTTTGTTTGGGTAGTTATCGCAGCGTTACCTGCTCTTTTCCTATTAAAATTCATTTCTTATCCGGCAGATTTCGGTAAAAAAACTACAGTACCCAATGAGTAAAATGTTATCAACATCTGAGGCTATTGACCAACTTTCTAAGACAGAAAAAGTAGGGCAATTATTTATGCCTGCAGCTTTCATTAATGACACGGAAGAAGAAATACAACAACTTGAAAATCTGATTTCAAATCATCACGTTGGCGGACTATGTTTTTTTCACTCAAGAGCAAGTGCCGCTACCAATTTTGAAGGCAAGAAAAAAATAGTGGTCAATGAACATAGTTTTGAGACATTAAAAAATCTAATTAAAAGATATCAAAATGCTGCCACCTATCCCCTATTAATCTCGATTGATGCAGAATGGGGACTGGCCATGCGAATTGAAAATACACCTCAGTATCCTTACGCCATAACACTTGGCGCTAATGTTAATAATATTGATTTGACTTTCGAAGTAGGTAGGCAAATTGCCCAAGATTGTAAAGTAGCGGGTATACATTGGAATCTTTCACCAGTAGTTGATATCAATACAAATCCTAATAATCCGGTAATAGGATATCGTTCTTTTGGTGATGATAAGATGAACGTAGTTTCCTTGGCTACTGCATATGTAAAGGGAACTCAAAGTGAAGGAGTTCTTACAAGTATTAAACATTTTCCTGGTCATGGCGATACCGCAACAGATTCACATTTGGGATTGCCTGTGATTGATAAATCTAAGGAAGAATTAATAGAAAATGAATTATATCCTTTTCAACAATTAATAAATGAAGGCGTTGATTCTGTTATGGTAGGGCACTTATCCGTTCCTGCCCTAACTAATAATAAAAACCTACCATCAAGCATTAATAAAGATATTATTACCGGTGTACTTAGGAACGAAATGGGATTTGATGGCGTGGTGATTTCAGATGCCTTGAACATGCATGCAGTTTCTAAAAATTATCCTGTTTTTGGTGAGTTAGAATGGCTTGCCTTTGATGCAGGAAATGACGTTTTATGCTTTGCTGAACATTTAGAAGAGGGCATACAAATGATTTTAGATAATGCAACGGAGGCACAAATAAATAAAAGCATTGAGCGCATTTGGAATTTAAAAGTAAAAGCTATTGGGTTAAAAGATATACCAGAAAATTTATCTAACCCTAGTTCTCTTAATAGAAAAATTGCCGAGCAATCGCTTACTTTCCTTAAAGGAACAGTTGAAGAAATTAAAGAGTTTAGATCTTCAAATTTTTGCACCCTTACTTTCAAACGATTTGGCACAGACCAATCTAAAAAGGAGATTTTAACTTCTATCAAAGAAATGCAAAATGAAATCGTCAATGAAACCGAAATACTTTTACTGCTTACCCCTCCACAAATTAAACCTACGAATAATTTCGGATTCCTTCAAGAGGAAATAGATGTTGTGAATGAAATAATTCAGTCAAAAAGAGTGGTCTTGTACCACTTTGGAAACCCATATGCTTTAAAATTATTCAAAACAAAAAATACAGT
>CAXBIJ010000104.1:0-11015 GCA_963975675.1 uncultured Maribacter sp.
GGTTATAAACGGTGATGTTCTTACTGGAACAAAAAGTAAACCAGATGGTTTCTTAGGGTTTTACAATAATACGGTCACGGTTATTCCAGAAGGTGACGACTATGAGTTGTTCGGATGGAACAAACCTATCTTTAATAAAATTTCGGCAACTAGGGCATTAACGTTCTCATGGATGCAGCCGAATAAGAAATATGAGTTAGATACCAATACAAATGGAGAACACAGAGCTTTCGTTGTAACGGGTCAGTATGAAGAGGTTTTTCCTATGGATATTTTTCCAATGCAACTTTTAAAAGCTTGTATGGTAAAGGATTTAGATGAAATGGAACAACTAGGCTTGTACGAAGTGGTTCCAGAAGATTTTTCATTGACTGAGTTTATATGTATTTCCAAACAACCACATCAGAAGATTATTCGTGAGG
This sequence comes from uncultured Maribacter sp., assembly GCA_963975675.1. Lineage (GTDB taxonomy): Bacteria > Bacteroidota > Bacteroidia > Flavobacteriales > Flavobacteriaceae > Maribacter. The sequence continues at coordinate 423 of CAXBIJ010000104.1, forward strand.
GGTTAGATTTATTGCAAAAAGAAATAGGATAAGAAATGAGTTTAAAAAGTAAATTACACGAACTTAAACTGAAGTATCAGGGTAAAAAGATGGCACCTGCTTTCAATGCTTTTCATACTTTTTTGTTTTCGCCAGATGAAACAACCCATGCAGGTGGTACGCATGTTAAGGCTGTTGATGATTTAAAACGTACGATGAATACCGTAATAATGGCACTGATTCCAGTGTTATTGTTTTCGATGTTCAATGCGGGATACCAACATTATTCTGCCATAAACGGATTTCCAGCAGATTTTTCTGTAATGAACGATTTTCTTACTTGGGATAACTTTTGGATTGGTATTATAAAGGTTCTTCCGTTAGTTGTGGTATCCTATGGAGTAGGTCTTTTGGTAGAATTTATTTTTGCTGTTATCAAAGGTCACGAAGTGGAAGAAGGGTATTTGGTTACCGGTATGTTAGTGCCGTTAATTGTACCTATAGATACGCCACTTTGGATGTTGGCTGTTGCCGTAGTTTTCGGTGTAGTAATAGGTAAAGAAGTTTTTGGTGGAACGGGAATGAATATTCTTAATCCTGCATTAACCATTAGAGCATTTCTTTTCTTCGCTTACCCAACATGGATGAGTGGTGATAAGGTATGGGTATATGGTGCACGTGAGCGTTCTGAAGAGATTTTGGCTGGTGCAACTAACGTTGACGCTTTTTCTGGCGAAACTATTCTAGGCTTTTTGGCGCAAAACAAAGGTGCCGAAATGAGCTATTCTGTATCAGATATGTTTTTTGGTTTTATACCGGGATCTGTAGGTGAGACTTCAACCTTTTTAATTCTTTTAGGAGGGTTGTTTTTAATCTACACCAAGATTGCTAGCTGGAGAATCATGGTGAGTGCTGTTATCGGTTCATTGGTAATGGGATTAATTTTTAATCAAATTGTTGATTTTGGCTGGATAGCAGAATCTAGTAAGTTTTACGGTTTAATGAGTTTCGATTTTTGGAAACACTTAATCGTTGGTGGTCTAGCTTTTGGTATAGTATATATGGCAACAGATCCTGTGACGGGATCACAGACCAATAAGGGTAAGTGGTTCTATGGATTTTTTATAGGATTTATCTCTGTCATGATACGCGTGTTCAATCCGGCATATCCAGAAGGAGTGTTTTTGGCTATCCTATTGATGAACGTATTTGCACCTACTATTGATCATTATGTTATTAGAGGTAACATCAAGAATAGAATGAAAAGATTAAAGAATGCCACTATCTATCCAAAAGATTCAGATGGTAAGGCAGAAGAACTTAAAGCTGAAACAGTTTAATTATGGCAATTAAAACAGATAGTAACGTTTATACAGTGGTTTTTGCTGCTGTTATGGTTGTAGTAGTTGGGTCGATACTTGCGTTTTTTGCATCGGCACTACGACCAAACATTCAAGAAAACGAGCGTTTTGAAAAGCAGCAGAACATACTTTATGCGATGGGCGTAAATGAAAATGGTGATGATGCTGGTAGTGTAAACTTTATTCCTACAGATGTAGTTGAAGGTGAGTTTTCAAGTTATATTAAAGAGCAATTAGTTATTCAGGGAGACAAAATCACCCAGAATGATGAGGCTTATTTGATTGATTTGAAAAAGCAATTGGCAAAATTGAAAAAAGGGGAGGAGTATAAATTGCCTGTTTTTATTGGTGAAAAGGATGGAAAGAAGTTTTATATCATACCTATGTACGGTAAAGGTCTTTGGGATGCTATTTGGGGTTTTATTGCTTTAGATGATACCATGACAGTTCAAGGGGTGTATTTTGATCATAAAGGGGAAACTCCTGGTTTAGGTGCGAATATTAAAATGCGTTATTTCATGGACGATTTTAAAGGAGAATCTATATTAAATGGAACTCAGTATGCGGGTATAGCAGTTGCAAAAGGTAACAACGATCCATTGAACAATACAAAAGATGATAATGAAGTAGATGCCTTAGCAGGTGCTACTATCACAGGTAATGGTGTTTCGGCTATGATTAAGGAAACCGTTAAATTATATAAACCTTATTTAGAAACAATTAGAGCAAAGTAATATGGCACTACTCTCAAAAAAAGATACAAATCTTATAACGGATCCGCTTGCGGATAATAACCCTATTACCATTCAGGTATTGGGTATATGTTCAGCATTAGCTATTACTGCAGAATTAAAGGCTTCTTTGGTGATGGCTGTTTCTGTAATGTTTGTTTTAGGTGCTGGTAATGTCGTCATCTCATTGATGAGGAATATCATCCCTTCAAAAATTAGAATTATTGTTCAGTTGATTGTTGTTGCTGCTTTGGTAATTATAGTTGATCAAGTGCTTAAGGCCTATGCTTATGAATTAAGCAAAACCTTGGCCGTGTTTGTTGGTTTAATTATCACAAACTGTATTATCATGGGTCGTTTTGAAGCATTCGCTTTGGCTAACGGACCATGGCGTTCATTTTTGGACGGCATTGGAAATTCACTTGGTTATGGTATAATTTTGGTGATTGTAGGCTTCTTTAGAGAGCTTTTAGGATCAGGTACACTTTTTGGTTTTCCGGTTTTAGGAGATCCAATTATGAAAACAGGATTGTATTCCACGGGCTATGAGAACAACGGATTTATGATTATACCACCAGCTGCATTGATTGTAGTAGGTATTATTATTTGGGTACAGCGCTCAAGAAATCCAGCATTGGTAGAGGAGAATTAAAAAGACATTTAATAAGAGATTATGTTAGAACATGTAGAATTATTTTTTAAGTCCATCTTTATCGATAACATGGTGTTTGCTGTGTTCTTGGGGATGTGTTCTTATTTGGCGGTATCTAAAAAAGTTGCTACGGCTGTAGGTTTAGGTGCTGCGGTTATATTCGTATTGGCGGTAACTGTACCAATGAACTGGTTGTTAGATAAATATTTATTGCAAGATGGTGCTTTGGTTTGGTTAGGTCCAGAATATGCAGATTACAATCTTAGCTTTTTATCATTTATCCTATTTATCGCAACTATTGCGACAATGGTTCAATTGGTAGAAATAGTAGTTGAGAAGTTTTCACCTTCATTATATAATTCATTAGGTATTTTCTTGCCATTGATAGCCGTAAACTGTGCAATTTTAGGAGGTTCATTGTTTATGCAGGCTAGAGAAATCGAAACCTTAGGTTTGGCATTTAACTATGGGGTTAGTTCTGGTATTGGTTGGTTCTTAGCGATTTTAGCTATTGCAGCAATACGTGAGAAAATCAGGTATAGTAATGTGCCTGCACCTTTAAGAGGATTAGGAATTACGTTTATTATTACTGGTTTAATGGGTATTGGTTTCCAGAGTTTTGGTGGTATGCTTACAGGTGGTGGTGATGAAACTGAAGATGCTAATGAACAAGTAATTCAGATTGAACAATTAGAGGTTGTTGAGCCAGTAAAGGAAGTAGTTGAAAAGAATACTGAAATTGACGAAAAGGAGATTTCTTATAACGACGTAAAAAAATAAATATGATTTTAGCTGCAAGTACGGGCGGAACTATACTAATAACCGTTGTCGCATTTCTAATATTATTAATGGTATTGGTGGCATTGCTTTTGTTCACCAAACAAAAACTTTCACCATCAGGTCCTGTGACCATAACAATAAATGGAGAGAAGAAAATTGAAGTAGCTTCAGGTGGGTCTTTGTTGTCTACATTAGGTAATCAAAAAGTATTTTTACCATCTGCTTGTGGCGGTGGTGGAACTTGTATTCAATGTGAATGTCACGTATTATCTGGTGGAGGTGAGGCTTTACCTACAGAAACGCCTCATTTTTCAAAAAGAGAATTAAATCATGGAGCACGTTTAGCCTGTCAGGTTAAGGTGAAACAAGATATGGAAATCACTATTCCAGAAGAAGTTTTTGGAATCAAAAAATGGCCAGGCAAAGTAGTACGTAATTATAACGTAGCATCATTTATTAAGGAATTCGTAGTAGAGATTCCTGAAGATATGAACTACAAAGCTGGTGGTTATATTCAAATTGAAATTCCACAATGTGAAGTGAAATTCGCTGACATGGATATTACGGCTCACCCAGAAGAGCATGAGACTCCAGATAAGTTTCAAGCAGAATGGGACAAATTTAATTTGTGGCCGTTAGTAATGAAGAATCCAGAAACAGTAGAAAGAGCATACTCAATGGCTTCTTTCCCTGCTGAGGGAAGAGAAATTATGTTAAATGTTCGTATTGCTACACCGCCGTGGGATCGCGCTAAAAATGGTTGGATGGATGTTAACCCTGGTGTTGCTTCATCGTATATTTTCAACCTAAAGAAAGGTGATGATGTAGTTATTTCAGGACCTTACGGTGAATTCTTCATCAATGAGTCTGACTCTGAAATGTTGTATGTAGGTGGTGGTGCTGGTATGGCGCCAATGCGTTCGCATTTATATCATTTATTCAAAACATTAAGAACGAATAGAAAAGTAAGCTATTGGTACGGTGGTCGTTCTAAACGTGAGTTGTTTTACTTAGATCATTTTTACAAACTAGAAAAAGAGTTTCCTAATTTTAAATTCTATTTGGCCTTATCAGAACCAATGGAAGTTGATAACTGGAAAGTAAAAGAAAATATTGATGCTCCTGGTGACGGTTTTGTAGGTTTCATACATAATTGTGTAATTGATAATTATTTAGTTCATCATGAATCTCCAGAAGATATCGAACTATATTTTTGTGGGCCTCCGTTGATGAACAAAGCTGTGCAGAAAATGGGTGAAGATTTTGGTATCCCAGATGAGCATATACGTTTTGATGATTTCGGTGGTTAATATTTAAAAAACTGATATATAATAAAAAAGCCGATACTTTAAGTATCGGCTTTTTTATCAAATTTATTTAAATGCATGTATTAACAGAACAAGAACTACATAATTTAGCGATGAATATTGTTGGAAAACAATTAGAAGATGCTGGGTTTGAGTTTTTAGCCGTGAATAGCGAATTACGTAAGAATCCTCAATTTGTTTGTACCAAGGATAAGAAAATGAGGTTTGTAGTTGTAAAAGCAATTGAGTACCCAGGTGACCCTAAGGATATGGAGTTTTTTATATCAGATTTGAATAAAATGAAGGAGCATGCATTAAAATTTGATGCAAGTACATTTTATGCTGGTGTTGGTTTGGTAAATGCGGCTGACCATAATTTACCGGTTTATTTAGATGAGGAGTATATTGTTGATTATGATGGTTTAGTTGAGATATGAGGAAGAGAATTTTAGTACTAAGTATTATTTTAGGATTGTTTTATTCTTGTAGCCAAAGTAATGCTGATGCGCATCGCAATGAAAACAGAGGTGCTGCTTTAGGTACTTCCTATAATATTATTTCTATTACGGCAAATGAAATAGATTTTCAAAAAGATATTGATTCTGTTTTTATGGCTATAAACCATTCATTGTCTACTTATATTCCTGAATCTGATATTTCAAGAATTAACAAAGGTGATAGTACGGTTGTGGTCGATAAGATGTTTGAAGATGTATTTGCATTGTCTAAGAGTATACATGCAGCTACTGAGGGTTATTTTGATCCTACTGTGGGTACTTTGGTAAATGCATGGGGTTTTGGCCCAGAACAACAAATCACATTAGATAGCCTTAAGGTGGATAGTTTGTTGAATTATGTCGGTTTAGATAAGGTAAGTATCAATTCAGAAAAGCAGGTAATCAAAACAAATAGAAATATCTATTTAGATTTTAATGCTATTGCCAAAGGTTATGCAATAGACAGAATTGCTGTGATGCTTAATAAAAAAGGAGTGAAAAATTATTTAATTGAAGTTGGTGGCGAACTAGTTGCTAAAGGACGAAATATAATAAGCGATAAATCTTGGGTGGTGGGCATAGATGATCCACAAATGCAGACTGATAGAACTACAAAGATTTTAATTCATTTGAATGATAGGGCCTTGGCATCTTCTGGTAATTATCGAAAATTTAGAATCGACGAAAGCACTGGAAAAAAATATGTGCATACTATAAACCCTAAGACCGGTTTTACCCAATTATCTAATACGCTTGCAGTTACTATTTTGGCAGATGATTGCGCTACGGCAGATGCATATGCTACAGCTTTTATGGCTATGGACTTACATGAAGCTTTCAAATTGATAAATGAGAATAAAAATCTTGAAGCTTATATCATTTACTTAGATGAAAATGGGGACACTCAAGAATATTTAACGAAAGGCTTTAAAGATTTAGTAGTTAACTAATTATTTCTTGACCAGAGGTATTATTTCTCCAGTTGCTAATCGATATCGGTTAATTTCTTCAGGTGTAAGTTGTTTTGTGAAATCTACTTCGTTAACTGTAAACCCTATAGTGCGTAGTTTATTAAAGTAATCTTTTCCATATATACGAACATGGTCATATTGGCCAAAGATTTTGGTGCGCTCAACTTTATCGGTAATTGTATTATCCTCAAAAGTTTTTTCTCTTTTTAAATCTTGAGGTATCTGGAAAATTCCCCATCCACCTGGTTTCAAAACACGAAATAGTTCTGACATCGCTTTTGTGTCATCAGGTATGTGCTCTAATACATGGTTGCAAAATATAACATCAAAAGAGTTTTCTTCAAAAGGAAGGTTGCAGATATCTGCTTTCACATCTGCTAAGGGTGAATTTAAATCGGTAGTTGTATAATCAAGATTCTTTAATTTTTTGAACCTTTTATAAAATGCTTGTTCAGGAGCAAAGTGTAAAACTTTGAGAGGAGCTGTAAAAAAATTTGTTTCTTTTTTTAAAAATAACCAAAGTAAACGATGTCTTTCTAAAGATAGGGTAGAGGGTGAGAGCACATTCTCACGAGGGTTCTCATATCCATAAGGTAAAAAACTACGAAAAGTGTGCCCATCAATAGGGTCCTCATAGGTATTGCCAGAGTAGTATATTTTAAAAATAGGCTTTACTACATAACTAAGCGATATTAGAATAGGTCTAGGTATTAGATTAAGAAAAAATTTAAATATTTTCTTCATACTCTTTACCTAGCTGTTAATAGTTGAAGAAGTGAATTCAGCTTCTTCATCACTAACTATTCCTAACGCGTCATATATATATTTAAATGTTGATAGCAATTCTGGTTTTCCATTTACAATTGCAATATTGTGTTCGAAATGAGCACTCGGTTGACCATCAGCAGTAAGTATTGTCCAACCATCTTTCAACTGCTTAATATGCTTTGTGCCCATATTGGTCATAGGCTCGATAGCGACGGTCATGCCTTCAATAAATTTTTTGCCCCGGCCACGTTTACCATAATTCGGCATTTCTGGGTCTTCATGCATTTTTCGACCTAATCCATGGCCAACAAGCTCGCGAACCACCCCATAGCCATGATCTTCTGTGAATTTTTGTATTGCATAACCAACATCACCAACTCGGTTACCGACTTTAAATTCACGTATGCCTACATAAAGTGATTTTTTAGTTACCTCTAAAAGCTTTTTCACTTCGGGTGTTACTTCGCCAACTTCAAAGGTATAAGCATGATCACCGTAAAAATCATTTTTTAATACACCACAGTCAATTGATATAATATCACCTTCGACTAATGGGGTCTTATTAGGTATGCCATGTACTACCTGTGCATTAGGGCTCATGCAAAGGGAGTTTGGGAAATCATATAAACCTAGAAAACCGGGTATTGCGCCATGATCGCGAATAAAAGTTTCAGCCAAAGTATCTAATTGAAGAGTTGTAACTCCTGGTTTTACTTCGCTAGCAATCATTCCTAAAGTTTTAGAAACAATGAGTGCACTTTCTCTCATTAATTCAATCTCTTCGGCCGTTTTAATTTTTATCATAGATGTCTTGACTTTCGGTTGCTTCCGATTATTTATTTATATCAATGAATTTTGGGTCATGTACTTAGATTTTTCAACACCCATCATTTTTAGAATTGTCGGTGCAATATCACCTAAGACACCGTCATTGATATGATGAATATCTTTATCCACTAAAATTAATGGAACTGGGTTGGTCGTGTGAGCTGTATTCGGACTTCCATCTTCATTTACCATAGTTTCACAATTACCGTGGTCGGCAATGACGATAACAGAATAATTATTTTCTATCGCTGCTGAAATAACATCGTTAGCACATTTATCAACTGTTTCACAAGCTTTTATAGCAGCTTCCATAACTCCAGTATGGCCTACCATGTCAGGATTGGCGAAGTTTAAACAAACAAAATCAACATTGCCCTTTTTTATTTCAGGAATAATTTTATCCCTAATTTCAAAAGCGCTCATTTCTGGTTGTAGGTCATAGGTAGCCACTTTTGGTGACGGACATAAAATTCGAGTTTCACCTTCAAATGGTACTTCTCTACCTCCATTGAAAAAGAACGTTACGTGCGGGTACTTTTCTGTTTCAGCAATTCGTATTTGTTTTTTACCTGCTTTAGATAATACTTCCCCTAGAGTTTCAATGATATTATCTTTATTATAAACAACATGTACATTGTTATATGACTCATCGTAATTCGTCAAAGTCACGTAGTACAAGTTTAGTTTATGCATATTTTGCTCATGCATATCTACTTGACTTAATACTTGGGTCAATTCTCTACCGCGATCTGTTCTGAAATTAAAGAATATAACCACATCATCTTCTTTTACAGAAGCAATAGGTGTTCCATCGGTATTAGTCATTACGATGGGTTTTATAAACTCATCAGTAATACCATTATCATAACTTTTCTGAATAGTTTTACCTATATCAGTAGATTTTTCGCCTTCTGCATTTACAATAACATCGTAAGCTTCTTTAACTCGTTCCCAGCGTTTGTCACGATCCATTGCATAATATCTACCAATAACTGTTGCTAATTTGGTGTTCTTGTTAGCACTGAAATGAACTAAATCATCTAAAAATCCCTTTCCACTTTTTGGGTCTACATCTCTACCATCAGTAAATGCATGTACAAACATGTTTTGAACACCAGATTCTTTTCCAGCAGTAATAAGGCCTTTAATGTGGTTGGTGTGACTATGTACGCCACCATCACTGAGAAGTCCTAAGAAATGAACATTCTTGTTATTTTTCTTAGCATATTCGAAGGCGCTTTTTAAAACCGGCTCTGAACTTAATGTGTTTTCTTTTACAGCTTTATTTATTTTCGCCAAATCTTGATAAACGATTCTACCTGCACCTAAATTCATATGACCTACTTCGCTATTGCCCATTTGGCCTTCAGGAAGCCCAACGTTCATGCCATCAGTCAGTAAATTTGCGTTTGCATAATTTTTATATAAACTATCAATAAAAGGGGTATTGGCTTTGTCAACTGCAGATACTTCTGGGTCAGGTGATTTTCCCCAACCATCTAATATCATTAAGATTACTTTCTTGTTCATCTTTCCTAAGGTTTTAGACTTCAAAAATACTATGTTCTGCTAAGTAAATCTATATGATTACATACCTTTTTTAATTTGATGACATAACGCAACAAATTTTCAATTTTGAGCAGTTTTTGTTTGTTAAAGTTTAGTTATAACACTGTTAAGGGATGAAACAAATTAGCGTGGATAGCGTCTTTTAATATATACAATATTGTATTCATCAATTAAATCACTCATCATGAAAAAATCAATTCTAACATTATCCATTGTAATACTAGCTATGGGGTCAAATTTAATGGCTAATGAAATTACACAAACTACCAGGGTTTTAAACAACGAACTAATTACTAATGTAGATGTAAGTACATTATGTAAAGCAGTGATACAAGGCGATATGTTGACTGTAAAACGACTAATAGATTTAGGCGAAGATGTTAATCAAAAATCTTTAGGTATGACACCTGCAATGTATGCTGCCCGTTATAATAAGGTTGAAGTTTTATCCTTATTGATAAAAAATGGCGCGAATTTGAATATGAAAAGTAATCAGGGATTTACGGTTAAGCGCTATGCTGAATTATCAAATGCAGAAGAAGCATTGGTTATTATTGAAACTGCTTTAGGTAGTTAGGAGAAATTTAAACACTAATATTTTATTAAAAAGCCTCATTGAAATTTTCAATGAGGCTTTTAAATTACAAAATTCTACTCCAAATAGTGTTCAGGTAAAAGAGTAAAAAACGTTAAAATTCAAATCCATTTAATGCTCTATAAACAAAAGCATAAAGTGCCGCAAAAATCATTAGGGCACAAAATACAGAATAGACCTTTAAAATTATAACCAGTATTTCGGGTTTACAATTTTCGAACGCCTGCACGTATAGATTTCTAAAATGTGTAATTGTTCCCATTATAGTGTTCTTCTATGATTAAATCATAGCTATAAAGGCATTAATAAATGGCAAAATAAGCTTGGGACCTATTTCAAATGTACAAAATTATAGTTGTCGTAATACCTAGTATAGATTAAATGACCAAAAAATCCGATTAACCTTGATTTTTATATTTTGCGATAGCTTCTTTAATTTTCTCAATTCTGTTTTCAGGGTCAGGATGGGTACTTTGAAATTCTGGAGTACGATTAGGCCCACCAGCTGCTTTTAATATTTCCATAACCGTAATCATTTCATTAGGGTCATACCCA
>CAXBIJ010000105.1:0-10960 GCA_963975675.1 uncultured Maribacter sp.
TGATTCATGTAAAGCAGTTATTGCTAGTGATATTTTTCAGGACTTGAAGATGTTATCGCCTAGTTGCTCAAATATTGTTACTGATGCTATTGCGGGGTGTGTGTGATGAATAAAATCCATAATGAGTGCAATGATGCTATAAAGTATTTCGATGATATTTATTTTGTATCGTACTTCACAGTTTTTCCTGAGAAAGACCGTATAAATAAGTACCTAGAAGATTTTAATACATTGGTTTCAAATTACAACAATCCTAATTTTTGGATATTGGGAAGACAAACCCATTTTATTGACGAAAAAACAAAACCGAACTTTTGCAGAACGTTTCATACTATAGACAGCTTGGTGAGTAACCTTTAATTGAAAGTTAATAAATGAAAAAAAAATGCATCGTAATAGGTTCTGGTTTCGCATCTTTATCAGCAGCCTGTTACTTAGCAAAAGATGGTTGGAAAGTTTCTGTCTACGAAAAAAACGACTCTGTTGGTGGCCGCGCTTCTCAATTTATTAAAGACGGTTACACCTTTGACATGGGACCAAGTTGGTACTGGATGCCAGATATCTTCGATAAGTTCTTTTCTGATTTCAATAAGAAAACTTCTGATTATTATAAACTAGACAAGTTAAGTCCTGCATATAAAATTTTCTTTTCTGACGACATTATTACTATCGGTGATTCGATGGATAAAATTTGTGTGGAATTCGAAAGAATTGAACCTGGAAGTTCTAAAGAATTGAAAAAGTTCATACAAGAAGCACAAGTTAATTATGATATTGCCATCAATAAAATTGTTTTAAGACCAGGCCTTTCTCCCTTAGAGTTGGTAACAAAAGAAACCATTTTAAAAGTTGACCAATTTTTTAAGACTATAAGTTCTCAAGTTAGAAAGCGATTTAAAAACCCAAAATTGATATCTACTTTAGAATTTCCGGTACTCTTTTTAGGTGCAAAACCTAGCAATACTCCGTCATTTTATAGTTTTATGAACTTCGCTGATTTTGGTTTAGGTACGTGGCATCCTAAAGGTGGAATGTATGAGGTGATAAAGGCCATGCAGAATCTAGCTTTAGAATTGGGGGTTACCATGCATACTTCCATGCCCATTGATAAAATACTAGTAACCAATGGAAAAGCAACTGGAGTATCATCAGGTGGAGAAATATATAATGCAGATGTAATTTTGAGTGGTGCAGACTATCATCATTCAGAAAGTTTACTTGAACAAAAATATAGGCAATATTCAGAAGAGTATTGGGACAAGAAAGTATTTGCGCCCTCCTCATTACTCTTTTATATTGGCTTTGACATCAAATTGAAAAATGTTGAGCATCATAATCTATTTTTTGATACCGATTTTGAGTTGCACGCAAAAGAAATATACGATAATCCGCAATGGCCATCGAATCCATTATTTTATGCGAATTTTCCATCTATTACGGATATTAGCATGGCTCCAAAGGATTGTGAAACCGGTTTTTTCTTAGTACCCATTGCTACCAATTTAGAAGATACACAAGAATTAAGAGACCAATATTTCGAATTAATAATGAATAGATTCCAATTAAGAACTGGTCAAAACATCAGAAATAATATTATATTCAAGGAAGCATTTTGCGTTAAGGATTTTAAAGAGCGATACAACTCATACAAAGGAAATGCTTATGGCATGGCAAATACTCTAACACAAACGGCGTTTTTAAGACCTAATCTAAGAAGTAAAAAAGTATCTGATTTATATTTCACAGGACAACTGACTGTACCTGGCCCCGGAGTTCCACCCGCATTGATCTCTGGTAAATTAGTGTCAGAATTAATTATAAAAGATAATTAGTTTAACACATGAAAGGAACTTTTGACCAAGTCTCGTACCAATGTAGTAAAATCGTTACAGAACGATACAGTACTTCGTTTGCATTAGCAACAAAGATGCTTCATTCATCTATTCGTGGCCATATATATAATATTTACGGCTTTGTTCGTTTTGCCGATGAAATTGTAGATACATTTCATGATTACGATAAAGTTGTACTCTTTGATAAATTTGAACAAGAACTTGAAGCAGCATTAATAGATAAAATTAGTCTTAATCCTATTTTAAATTCTTTTCAACATACCTATCATACGTTCAATATTCCTAAACATTTGGTAGATTCTTTTATGAAGAGCATGCGAATGGATTTAGTAAAAAATGTATATCTAACAGATGCAGAATACAAAGAATACATTTATGGGTCAGCAGATGTAGTTGGCTTAATGTGTTTAAAAGTATTTGTAAAAGGTGATATTGAGAAATATGAAAGATTAAAGGAATCTGCAATGGCTTTAGGCTCAGCATTCCAAAAAGTGAATTTCTTAAGAGATGTAAAGGCAGATTTTGAAGAATTAAATAGATCATATTTTCCAAACACTAACTTAAAAGAGCTCGATGAGAATTCTAAAAAACGAATTGTCGATGAAATCAAAGCAGATTTTAAGTTAGGTTATGAAGGAATTATCGGCTTACCTGCAGAAGCTAAATTCGGTGTTTATACCGCATATAAATATTATTATAAATTATTGAGAAAGCTGCAAAACACCCCTTCTTTAGAAATTAAAAATGCAAGAATAAGGGTGCCTAACTATCAGAAATTTGGTCTTTTGGCACGATCTTATGTTAAATACAAAATGAATTTAGTATAATGAATATAGTAGTTTGGATATTGATATTTTTAGGAACCTTTTTGTTTATGGAGTTTATGGCGTGGTTTACCCATAAATATATAATGCATGGTTTTCTGTGGAGTTTACATCAGGATCATCACAAAAAAGATCATGATTCCTGGTTCGAAAGAAATGATGCTTTTTTTATTTTTTACGCTATTGTTAGTATGTCTTTATTCTATGCTGGCACCACTGGTTTTTGGTATGGCTATCCATTAGGTTTTGGGATACTAGCGTATGGTATAGCTTATTTCTTAGTGCATGACATTTTCATTCACCAACGTTTTAAACTCTTTAGAAACGCTAATAACTGGTATAGCAGAGGAGTAAGAAGAGCTCATAAAATGCATCATAAGCACTTAGGAAAGGGAGATGGAGAATGTTTCGGTATGCTCTTCGTTCCTTTTAAGTATTTTAAAAAGTGACCAAATAGAGTGTTTGCGTTTATTTTTAATAGTTAATAATTCATCACAAAAGAAGTGACGATTATTTTCTACTTATAATCCGTAAAAGTGTTAAGAAATAAGTACTGAATTAAATTCTATTTTTCTAAAATTAATTCACTTAGAAGATTATTAACCTTTTTATTATCCCAATCAGCTATAGCATTCTGTTGTATCACGATAAAACCATTTTTATCTATTACATAAGAACCTGGTGGTTTGAGTAAAGACAATGGGCTTGGTTCTCCTATAATTTGGTACGTTACAGGAAATGTATACCCTTGCTTTTTCATAAAAAGTTCAACTGGCTCTCTTTCCTCGTTCGTTATAATATAGAATTTTATTTTATTTCCAAAAGAATCATAAAGATGCTGAATATCCTTTAATTGAGCCTGTGATGGCATGTGCCAAGATGTCCAAAAAGTAATGAAGGCTACTTTGCCTCTAGCCTCATTGAAATTGATGAATTTCCAACTTTCATCTTTAAGTTTCCAATCATAATCAGAAATTTTCCCTCTTTTTTCTTGCTTAATTATGGTTGGTGAAGTTGCAAAAATTCTATTAAGGAGTATTTTGCTGTAATCGCCCAAAGGGGTTACAAAAAATGAAAGCACGAATGCAATAATCATTAGGGTAAAAATCGTCTGTCTTTTCATTGAAATTTAATAGGATTCAAAACTAAAAAACTCCTGATGATAATCAGGAGTTTTGCTTACTTATTTTAAGCTATTAATTTATGAGGCATTTTCTCTTTTAATTACATTAAGAGCAGAACCCTCTCTATACCATCCTATTTGGGCAGCATTATACGTATGATTTACTTTAATTACATTTTTACTACCATCTGCATGAACAACCTCTATCGTTAATTGTTTGTCTGGCGCAAATTCTGCAATGTCAAGAAAGTTGAAGGTGTCATCTTCTTGAATTAGGTCATAATCACTTTCTTTTGCAAAAGTCAAACCTAACATCCCTTGTTTTTTAAGGTTCGTTTCATGTATACGAGCAAATGACTTCACAATAACAGCAGCAACCCCTAAATGACGTGGTTCCATTGCAGCGTGCTCACGAGAAGAACCTTCACCGTAATTATGATCACCAACAACAATACTTCTTATACCTGCGGCCTTGTATGCGCGTGCCGTGTCAGGAACACCACCAAAGTCGCCTGTTAATTGATTTTTAACCAAATTAGTTTTATGACCAAACGCATTCACAGCACCAATTAAACAGTTATTCGATATGTTATCTAAATGACCACGAAAACGTAACCAAGGTCCTGCCATTGATATATGATCCGTAGTACATTTACCAAAAGCTTTAATCAATAATTTAGCTCCTTTTAAACTTTCATCTTTTATTGGTGTAAATGGCTCTAATAATTGCAACCTTTCAGAATCTAAAGCTACTTTAACAACTACCCCAGAACCATCTTTATCTGGAGCAAGGTATCCTGCATCTTCTACTTCAAAACCTTTTGGAGGTAATTCCCATCCTGTCGGCTCATCAAACATTACTTCTTCGCCATTTTCATTGATTAATTTATCCTTCATCGGATTAAAATCTAATCTACCTGCAATTGCAATAGCTGCAGTTATTTCTGGAGAAGCTACAAAAGCATGTGTATTTGGGTTACCATCAGCACGTTTTGCAAAGTTTCTATTGAAAGAATGCACAATACTGTTTTTTGGTGCATTTTTAGGATCGCTGTATCGAGCCCATTGACCGATACAAGGTCCACATGCATTCGTGAATATTTTAGCATCTAATTTCTCGAATATTCCAAGAATACCATCACGAGCAGCTGTATAACGTACTTGTTCAGAACCAGGATTAATTCCTAATTCAGCCTTCATTTTTATTCCTTTATCAATAGCCTGTTGTGCAATTGAAGAAGCTCTAGATAAATCTTCATAAGAAGAGTTTGTACAAGAACCTATTAGTCCCCATTCAACAGCTAATGGCCATTCATGAGCCGTTGCCTTTTCGGTCATATCGTGGCCTACTTTAGTAGACAAATCTGGGGTAAAAGGACCATTCAATAATGGAGTTAATTCTGATAAGTTAATTTCAATAACTTCATCAAAATATTTTTCTGGGTTTGCATATACCTCTGCATCAGCGGTTAAATGCTCTCTAACTTTGTTTGCAGCATCAGCAATATCAGCTCTATCAGTAGCTCTTAAATAACGCTCCATAGAGTCGTCATAACCAAATGTAGAAGTAGTAGCACCTATTTCAGCACCCATGTTACAAATAGTTCCTTTACCAGTACAAGATAAAGATATAGCACCCGAACCAAAATATTCTACGATTGCTCCTGTTCCACCTTTTACAGTTAAAATTTCAGCAACTTTAAGTATTACATCTTTTGGCGCCGTCCAACCAGAAATCGTTCCAGTCAACTTAACACCAATTAATTTAGGGAACTTTAATTCCCAAGCCATTCCTGCCATAACATCAACGGCATCAGCACCACCAACACCAATCGCAACCATTCCTAATCCGCCTGCGTTTACAGTATGTGAATCGGTACCGATCATCATACCTCCAGGAAATGCATAATTCTCAAGAACAACTTGGTGAATGATACCTGCACCTGGTTTCCAAAAACCAATTCCGTATTTATTTGAAACCGATTCTAAAAAATCGAAAACTTCAGCACTAGTTGTATTTGCAGATTTCAAATCTGCAGTAGCACCATTTTTTGCCTGAATCAAGTGATCACAATGAACTGTAGTAGGTACAGCTACTTTAGGCTTACCAGCTTGCATAAATTGCAATAAAGCCATTTGAGCCGTTGCATCTTGACAAGCGATACGATCTGGTGCAAAATCAACGTAATCTTTACCTCTTGTAAACGCCTTACTTGGCGTACCATCCCATAGATGTGAATACAAAATTTTCTCAGAAAGAGTAAGAGGTTTACCTACAATTTTTCTTGCCTCGTCAACACGTTTAGCCATATTGGCGTAAACTCCTTTTATCATATCAATATCAAATGCCATTCTTTATCTAATTTTAAGTTAGCGTAATCGCGTAAATTTAAGAAAATCTATAACGCAATTAAAATTAAATAAGTATGATTATTTGCTTTTTCTTAAATAGGATAAAATAGTAAGAGGTGCCACATTCTATTAAAAGTGATTAAAAGGTAATTTTACTTAGAAAAAGCTTAGAAAATAAGGGAGTGTTTTAAAGTAATTTATCTATGATATCCTCTTCTGAAATACCTTCTGCTTCCGCTTTATAATTTTTGATAATTCGATGGCGAAGTATCCCTTTTACGACGACATGAACATCTTCAATATCTGGAGAAAATTTACCATTGATAGCAGCATTTGCCTTAGCGCCTAAAATAAGATTTTGCGATGCCCTAGGGCCAGCACCCCAATCTAAATATTGCTTCACATAATCAGAAGCAGAATCTAAATTTGGTCTAGTACTGTTCACTAATTTAACAGCATATTCCACAACATTATCTGCAACAGGAATTCTTCTAATTAATTCTTGAATTTCTATAATTTCTTTAGCGTTAAAAAGAGGATTTATAGTTTGCTTAATATTAGTAGTTGTATTCTTAACCACTTGTATTTCTTCTGCAACAGAAGGATATTTTAATTCTATCGCAAACATAAAACGATCTAATTGGGCTTCTGGTAAAGGATAAGTACCTTCTTGCTCAATTGGATTCTGAGTAGCTAAAACAAAATATGGTAATTCTAATTTATGCTGATGCCCGGCAATGGTAACCGCTCTTTCTTGCATAGCTTCTAAAAGTGCAGCTTGCGTTTTTGGTGGGGTTCTATTAATCTCATCAGCCAAAATAATATTAGAAAAAATAGGACCTTTTAGAAATTTAAAATTTCTATTCTGATCTAATATTTCACTACCTAATATATCACTAGGCATTAAATCAGGTGTAAATTGTATTCTTTTAAAATCTAAACCTAAAGCTTGAGCGATAGTATTCACCATCAAGGTTTTTGCTAGACCTGGCACACCTATTAACAAAGAGTGTCCGCCTGTATAAATTGAAAGTAGAATCTGTTCAATGACTGCCTCTTGGCCAAAAATAACTTTAGCTATTTCCCTTTTTAACTCGGCATGTTTTATAACTAGGCGTTCTATAGCGGCAACGTCTGACATATTTTATTTCTTTACCCAATTATTAGCGAACTCACAATCTTTGTTATCGTCGTTCACACTAATATAGGTCTCCTCAATATGCTCGTCCATCCATTTTTTAATCGCATTATACTTTTTCTCAGTAAGTGCCAAATCTTGAATTTTGGTATAATCTTTTGAGAAATTAGCAACATGCTCATCAAACCTATTGGTAATCTTTAGAATTTTATATTTTGGTGCACCACCACGAGGGTCTTGTTCCAATACAGGATAGGTTATCTCATTATCCTTCAAATTCTGAACTTGATTGTATAATGTAGGATCCATTTTCGTTAGTTCGAATCTTGAACTAAAATCTTGAGGATTTCTAAGTAGTCCGCCATCAAACTTAGTTTCTTTTTCATCAGAGAAATTAAGTGCTGCTTCAGCAAAAGTGAATTCTTTATTGATTATTTTTTTACGTATACTATCTAATTCCTTCTTGGCTTCATCTAGCACATTTTGAGAAATTTCTGGTTGAATAAGAATATGTCTTAAATCTAATTCTTGACCTCTAATCTTCTCAATAAAAATTATATGATATCCGAATGTAGTTTCGAAAGGCTCAGAAACTTCACCCTCTTTTAAACTAAATGCGACATCTTTAAAAGTCTTATCAAAGCCAGTGCTTTTAGTAATACTATAAAAACCACCTTTAGATTTTGAACCTGGATCCTGAGAATATAAAATAGCCTTTACACTAAAACTTGCATCATTATCTTCAACATCTGCTTTAATCTGATTAAGCTTATCTATTACTTTTTGTTTTTCTTCTTCAGATGGCTCTGGCTCTTTTGTAATTTGAGCTATTTCTAACTCAGCACCAAAGATTGGACGTTCATCTTCAGGTATTTTATTAAAAAACTGACGTACCTCTTCAGGTGTTATTTCAATCTCTTTAATAATATCTTGCTGCATACGCTCAGAAAGCATTCGCAATTTATTAATCTTATATAACTCTTCTCTAAAAGTCGCTTCATCTTCTTTTTTGTAGTATTTCAAGACTTTATCCATAGAGCCTATTTGTTGTACTAAAGATTGTAATTGGCGATCACCTGTTGCATTCACCTCATCATCAGACACCAAAATACTATCTTGAACAGCTTGGTTGGCATATAGACGGTCTTCCATCAATTTACCCAAAAGGCCACAGTGGGTAATATCATCGGTAGAAGCTCCCTGACTTTTCAAATCAATTAATGTTTTTGCTATATCAGAATCTAAGATTACATAATCTCCGACAACAGCAGCAATACCATCTAATTTAACTCTCTTAAAATTGATTGATGAGTCCTTTTTCGAAACAGTTGCTTCTGCAACAGCTTCAATTGGTTCAACTTCATTATCTGTTACTGTAGGTATGGAATCTTGTGCTGCAACAACACTAGAAAACAGCATAACAGAACCGATATAAATACTATTTGTTACTTTCGAAAACTTCAAATTCTTTATCCTTGATTGCTTCATCTAATAATTCAGTTTCTAATTTACGCAGGTAGTCTATTTTTCTGCGGCTTAATAAAACTTGTTCTATGGTAGGCTTAATAAAAGATAAGGGCGCAATTTCATTAACATCCTTTATTTCTTCTATTTTCCCCAAATATACCCCGATTGAATCCTCCAATTCAAAAAATTGTGAATTTTTTAAGTACTTATCGGCATTGTCAATGTTAATTGGCTGTATTTCTTCAAAAATTCTCGTGTAACGAACCCAAATAGAATCATTGAAATTTAACTTATTGAATTGTACACCAATGGAATCTAAATAACGAAGATCTTCATTTTTAAACCTCTTTAACCTTTTAGACACCTCATCTTTATCCAAAAATCCTTTTGGCAAAGAGACAAAGCGTATTCTAGCAATTCTTTCTTTTAGTTTAAAATTTTCTTTTCCCTTTTCGTAGAAAGCTTCTAGTTGTTCATTAGTAATTACGGTATCTGTAGCTTGCGAAACCAAAGCTTCTTTATAGACACGTGTATATAAATCAGTCCTATAGTCGTCTACAAGTGCATTATATTCCGCTAATTTATCTTCAGACAAATTAATTTTGGCTTTTGACAGTAGCAATTGTTTTGACGCCCAGTTATTAATATAGTTGACAGCAAAAGAGGCACTGTCAGCTTTTGTCATGTTTTCAGTTATTAATGGTGCTAAATCTTCTTGAAACAAATAAGAATCACCTACTCTAGCAATTGGGTTCTTTTGCTCCTCTTTATTAAAAAGGCCATCACAAGAAACTACGGCAAAAGAAAGCAATCCTATTAAAAAAATAGAAAATGCTTTATGGACTACAAATTTTGATTTATTAATAAACATCGAGCAAAAATAGTAATAACAATATCGTGTGCAAATGCTTATTGATTTACTTAACATAAATTTCGGTGTTACAATATAGAACAAAAACCTTATTAAGAATTAAAAATGAAGGGCTGCATTGATGTAATCTATTGCACAATGGCAAACGAACTAATGATTTTTAGGTAAATTTGTTTATATATAGTCTTTAATTTTAAAACCAATAATTACTTGAGCCGACAAATTAAATTACTTTGGGATTTTAGAGGTCCCGCTGCGCTTAAAACAGCTGAACATCATGAAAAACATTTAAAGGAGTTTATTGCCATGGAGAAAACAGCCCTAAATATCACAGGTTTTAAAGAAATCAATACTATGCATAGCATCGCTTTTATGGTAGTGGAAGAAAATGAAATGATATCGGTTAGGGATATGCTAAAACCGCATCGTGGTGAAGTATACACGTCCTAATAAAAATTATTGTTCATGAAACATCTCTTACTTCTTATATGCTGTATTTTTTTAGTCTCTTGCTCATCACAAGAGCAAAATTTAAATTTTCTTGAGACTGCTTTAACTTCCAAAAATCCAAAAATAAAAAGGGTGATGGATAGTATTGAAAATTACCAGGTTCAAATACGATACACCCAGATTGATAGAAGAAATGATAGTGTGATTTTCACTGACTATGATTTTCAAGTAAACGATAGTAATTATTTTTATCCAGCAAGTACCGTTAAATTCCCGACCGCAGTATTGGCCTTAGAAAGATTAAACACTACCGATACCCTAACTATGGGCACCAAATATTATGTAGAAGGTGATACCATTGAAAGTACTTTCAAAAAAGATGTATCTGAAATTTTTGCAGTAAGTGATAATTTAGCAAATAATCGATTAGTAGAATTATTAGGCTTCGAGGATATTAATACTACCTTAAGAAAAAAGGGCATTACACCCGTTAGAATTTCACATAGGCTTGGGCAACATTCAGATGATTTAAGAACCAAACCATTAATAGTTTATTTAAATGATTCTTCCACTGGTATAACTAAATCAATATTAAACAAGACTTCTTTAGAACTAAACCTTTTGAACATAACTAAAGGATCTGGTTATTACCAAGATGATATTTTAATTACAGAACCTTTTGATTTTAGTAGCAAAAATTACTTTCCTATTTCATCACAACACAATCTTTTAAAAAGAGTCATCTTCCCTCAAAATTTCGACAAAAGCGAACGTTTTAATCTAAGTGATGAACAACAAGAATATTTATTATCAGCTATGCATACCGTACCTCGAAAAGCAGGGTATGACCCCAAAACATACTATGACGGGTACTGTAAGTTT